>DEAP01000020.1:13161-13750 GCA_002348225.1 Dehalococcoidia bacterium UBA2979 | reverse complement strand
AAATGCTCAGGGTGAAGATGTCGTGGCCGGAATACGGACACCTCAACCTTTGGCGAAGTCTGCCGGATCTAATGGGACGTCTCTGGAGGAGACTATGCCGGAGGTATTTAAAGAATTGAGGGCTGCCTGTGACCTATTGGAGACCTCCTTCAAGGATATGCAGGACATAGAATTTACTATACAGGAGAACAAACTCTGGATTCTTCAATCCCGTTCAGGGAAGAGATCTGGAGCAGCAATGATGAGAATTGCTTTTGACCTGTTTTCTGATGGACTTCTTACCAAAAAAGAAGCACTACTGGGGATATCGCCCGACCAATTAAATGAGGTTTTGCATCCTGTATTTAAGAAACCTATAGATAAAGCCGTACTCACTCGGGGTCTTGCAGCGGCTCCGGGGGCAGCGGTCGGAGAAGTAGTATTTAGTCCCTCTGAGGTTGCGATCCGAGTTAATGCTGGCCATGACGTCATTCTCGTACGAGATGAAACCAGCCCGGAAGATATTGATGGGATGCACCTGTCAAAGGGTATCCTAACCGCTCGAGGTGGAATGACTTCACATGCGGCAGTTGTTGCAAGAGGCATGGGA
>DEAP01000020.1:12515-12858 GCA_002348225.1 Dehalococcoidia bacterium UBA2979 | reverse complement strand
GCAGTTGTTGCAAGAGGCATGGGACTGCCATGCGTGACAGGCTGCTCAGCACTCGACATTGACTATGAAAAGTCCGAGTTCAGGCTAGAAATTGATGGCGAACAGGTAGTAGTAGCGGCTGGAGACACCATTTCTATTGACGGTGCAAGTGGTGAGGTAATTCTAGGTGCGGCTTCGATGGAAGAAGCCACTCCAAGCCGTGAGTATGAAGAATTGATGGAATGGGCTGATCAGGAAAGACAACTCAAGATTAGAGCAAATGCTGATACGCCATATGACGCGGAGCAGGCACGTAGTTTTGGTGCGGAAGGTATCGGCTTGTGCAGGACTGAGCACATGTTTT
>DEAP01000020.1:0-12211 GCA_002348225.1 Dehalococcoidia bacterium UBA2979 | reverse complement strand
GCAGGACTGAGCACATGTTTTTTGGCAAGGAGCGCATTCATTCAGTTCGAAAAATGATTTTGGCGGGAGATACGCTAGAGAGGCAAATAGCTCTAGATGAATTGTTACCCTACCAGCGAGAGGACTTCAAGGGAATACTGAGTGCCATGTCTGGTTTCCCTGTCACTATCAGACTTTTGGATCCGCCTCTACATGAGTTTTTGCCACACCATGAAGATGAGATGTCGGAACTGGCGCAGAGCTTGAATATCTCAGCAAGTGAAGTCGAGCGACGAGTACATAGCTTGTCTGAGGTGAATCCAATGCTTGGACATCGAGGCGTGCGGCTTGCTGTCACGTATCCCGAAATTTATTCCATGCAAACCCGTGCAATTGTCGAAGCGACTGCCGAACTAATCTCTAAAGGAATAGATGCTCAGCCTGAGATAATGATTCCCCTGGTCGGAATAGGTGCTGAACTTGAACAGCTAAGAGCTCTTGTTCAGCGGAAAATTGATGAAGTCTTGAGTGAATATAAAATCTCGCCTGATATTTCGGTAGGGACGATGATGGAAGTGCCTAGAGCTTGCATTGCAGCGTCAGAGATAGCCCGATTTGCTGATTTCTTTTCGTTTGGAACTAATGACCTAACTCAGACTACGTTTGGTTTTTCGCGCGACGACGCCGGTAAATTCCTACCAGACTATATCGCTCAGGGTATTTTGTCGAAAGATCCGTTTGTTGAGCTCGATCAAGAGGGAGTCGGAGGATTGATCCGGCATGCAGTCGAATTGGGCCGAACCGAGAAACCAAATTTAAAGATGGGGATCTGTGGCGAGCACGGTGGTGATCCATCGTCAATTGCATTTTGCCACGGAATTGGTCTTGACTATGTGTCGGCGTCACCCTATCGAGTGCCTATTGCAAGGCTTGCTGCGGCACAGGCGGCATTGGGTAGTAATTAAGTTACGATGGAGACGACATGGCGATCTACGAATACAAATGTGACACTTGTGAGCAAAAATTTGAGCTTATGCGGAAAGTTGGTGATCGGGATTCCGATGCACCTTGTCCCACATGTCCGGGCTCAGGTGAACGAATAGTATGGCAGCGCGTATCAATGGTGTCCGGAGTCGCCCCAGATATATTGGCGGGTGATGGTGAACCGGAAGATTTTATCGGCGAAGATAGTGACTTTGATGGCCTTGATGATTTCGATTTCTGAGTTTCATTGGTGCGAAGGTTAGACTCGTGTGCGGGATAGTTGGATACACTGGACTTGATGCTGTTGAGCCTATTCTTCTGCAAGGGCTAGAGAAGCTTGAGTATCGTGGATATGACTCAGCAGGAGTAGGCTTGCTTAGAGGGAACTCAATAGAGGTCACTCGGGCGTCTGGCAAGTTGAGCAACCTAGCATCAAAATTCGAAAATGAAAATTCTGAGCCGGGGACCGGTATAGGTCATACGCGCTGGGCTACACATGGTGCGCCAACCTCAGAGAATGCCCATCCGCATCAAGATCCGTCTGGAAGAGTAGCTATCGTCCATAATGGAATCGTTGAAAATTGGAAAGAACTCCGGGCGAAGTTCGCAACTGGAGAATTCTCGTCGGACACTGATTCAGAAGTATTGGCCCACATGATTGCTGCTCTCCTCGCACAGGGAGAATCATTAGTTTCGGCAGTTCGGCGAACATTAAATGAAGCAGCAGGCGCATTTTCTCTTGTGATTCTCGACTCTTCTCAGCCGGATGTTCTGATAGCAGCAAGAAAAGGAAATGCTGGCGGACTGGTGGTTGGATTAGCTGATGACGGTACGTATGTCGCCTCTGATATGTCCGCTTTATTGACATATACGCGTAAGTTTTTCTTTCTAGAACCAGGTGAAATTGCGACACTCAAGCCGAGCTCAGTGACGATCTATTCGGAAGAAGGTAGGGAGGTCACTCGCCAGCCCTATCAGGCTACTCATGATCTGACTGAAGTGGGTAAAGGCCAGTACCCGCACTACATGATGAAGGAGATATACGAGCAGTCAGATGTATTGGTGAGCTCGTTGCAAGGCAGGTACAATGGCTTGTCTAACACCATCGATTTGTCTACTGAGTTTGAAGGTTCCGCTATATCTAAGGACAGGATTCAAGGGATCACTCGTTGCTTGCTTGTTGGTATGGGAACCTCTATGCACGCGTGTATGGTTGGCCGGCACTATCTCGAGAGATTCGGCGGTATTCCTACCGAGGTTGATAATGCGGCTGAATTTAGGTATCGCCGACCCTTGTTGGACTCGAACACGCTCGTCATTTCAGTCACTCAGTCAGGTGAAACAGTTGATACATTAGCAGCAATGGACGAGGCGAAACGAGCTGATTGTCTACAGATCACTATTTGCAACACACCGGGGGCGCAGAGTACCCGCTTAGCTGATCTCTCATTGCTCCTAGGCGCTGGAGCGGAAATTTCTGTAGCCTCGACTAAAACTTTACTAGCTTCGATTATGGCGTTGCATGCGGTGTCGCTATTCTTGGGCAAGGCCCGCGAAACACTCACATCTGAAATAGAGGCAGAGCAAGTAGTTAATGCATTGCAACTTCCGTCAGCTGTGTCCACGGTCCTAGGAAATTCAGAGAAATTATTCGAAGTAGCGCGCAAATATGCAGCGAGTGAACACTTTCTTTTTCTCGGCCGTGGACTGGGTTACCCAGTCGCACTTGAAGGTGCATTAAAGCTGAAAGAAGTCTCATATATTCATGCTGAGGGGTACTCCGCTGGTGAGATGAAACATGGGCCAATTGCTCTGGTCAATGATGCGATGCCGACGGTCGCGGTATGCACTCGGGGAGATGTTCATGAAAAAATGCTCTCAAACGTCGAACAAATCAAGGCTCGTGGTGGCAGAGTTATAAGTCTGGTGACAGATGGAGATGACAGTTTCGATAAGCTCGCCGATGACTGCATTACTTTGCCCGACGTTGATCCTGCCCTCGGACCAATTCCTTCGATCGTTGCTCTCCAGCTGCTGGCATATGGGATTGCTCGGGAGCGGGGACTCGATATCGACCAGCCTCGCAATCTAGCAAAAACAGTCACGGTAGAGTAATGATCGAGTTTGAACCTATGCTCACGCCACGCGAGATGCTCTCTGAGGGCGTATTTGGCGGGGCTTACTTTAATGATGGATATGACCTCGACCGTTTGCCATATGAGCTTTTGGAGGGCATCGACCAGCGCTACTACTCTGCCGATGACTATCAAGTCACGATCAATAGATTCAAAATTAGAGCAGGGCAGAGCCTCCAAGACTGGCAGAAAAATGGTTGGATTCATCCGGACGATTCGCGAGGATGGTTTGAGTGGTACTGTAAGTATTTCTACGGTCGTCGACATGCGGATGATGACCGCCAGATAAAGAGATGGGCGGCCTTTTGTGGTCCGAAAGGTCGCTGGCGCAATATCATTTACAAGAAGATTCAAGCCGGAGGATTACCGCTCGAACAGAGTTTCGAGATCAGTCCAAGAATCCAGCAATCTTTGGTGCATTGGGCATATTTAGTCAATCAGTCAGATTATGCGAGTTGGTTGGAGACGAATAGCTGATAATGAGTTATACCGTAGCGGCCCTGTACAAATTCGTTCGATTAGTTGACCTAGAAGAGAAAGCAGAATCTCTTCAGGTTTTTTGCAAGGACGTGGATATTCGCGGCACGTTGCTGCTAGCTACAGAAGGTATAAATGGAACGATTTCAGGGGATGGGGAGTCTGTTTCCAGGCTGATCTGTTTTCTAGAATCATGGCCAGAGGTTGACGAGCTTGATGTGAAATATTCCTCGAGTGCGGGACATAGTTTCAGTCGACTAAAAGTAAAAGTCAAAGATGAAATCGTAACGATGGGGAAGAGTGGTATCGATCCCAATGAGGACGCCGGCACCTATGTGGAACCGAGGGATTGGAATGATTTGATTAGCAGAGATGACGTCCTTTTAATCGATACTCGGAATGCTTATGAATTCAAGATCGGTCGATTTGAAAATGCTATCGAGCCCGGTACGGATAACTTCAGGCAATTCCCTGATTGGGCTGATGAGCTGGTTGATGGTGAGTCTCAACCAGCGGCGATAGCGATGTATTGCACGGGCGGTATTCGGTGTGAGAAGGCATCGAGTTATATGCGGCAGTTAGGATTCGATGAAATTTACCACCTTAAGGGAGGAATTCTCAAATACCTTGAAGAAGTGTCCCAGGAAGACAGCCTTTGGGAAGGGGAATGTTTCGTTTTTGACAGTCGAGTTTCTGTCAGTCATGGTGTTGTATCAGGGAATTTCGAGATTTGTTACGGATGTCAAATGCCGGTTTCTGTCACGGATAAGGAGTCATCACTTTATGAGGCTGGAGTTGCGTGCCCGCATTGCTCAGAGGACGCGCTAGAAAGTGACAAGGAGAGATATCGTGAGCGGCAAAGGCAAATCACCCTCGCTCGAGAGCGCGGCGAAGAGCACTTTGGCGACTATGCCAATGAGAAAAAGGCACAAAAGCGGAAAAGCAAAGGGGCCGGTGGATACCAAAAGAATACAAGCAACTAGTTCGTAGCCTGTTCGTACTCAGGCTACGAACTTTCGATCAGAACCAGTCTCTTAGATCACTTCGTATAGAGTGCATATTGCAAGAAGTGCAATTACAACCGGCATAACTGAATTAACAACTCGGAACATTCCCCATGGGGTTTTTTGCAGATTTTTCCCAGAATCAGTGGCCATGAATTCTTCGTCATTTTGCAAATCACTGCTTGCTACACTGGCGTTCAACAGCGAAGAGTCTCCGGCAATAACTTGGATGAGTGCTGCAATAGCAATACTGACGCTGAGTAGCAACTCATATCCGTTGGTATCTGCCATCACTATAGTGATCACTAATGCTATTTGAGCAAACACCGAAACTAACGTTATTTTCCAGTATTGATCAATAGCGTTTTCGATGAAGTTACTCAGTTCGTCTCGAGTCATGTGAAGCTCCTTGGGTTCAAGTCCCTCGCCATTTAGCAATTAGGCTCACATACATGCCTATGGGTTGTCAATCACCCATCAATATATTTTCGCCTCGCATTTATAATAATTTTGGTTTCAATGTGGAGCGTGTCAGCAGGAATCCAATCCATGGCGGAATAGTGTCGAGTCAGCTATGCAATTGGGCGTGTTTAGGAGAAATGACTATGACTGGTGGTATCGAGGAATTCAGAATTGCATTCGGTCAGCAGGCCATTGACGATCTGCATCGAAGAATTGATGCTACTCGTTGGCCTGATGTTGGCTGGGATACTGGCTGGGGTACAGGCACCCATGACGGAGTGTTAAGAGAGCTTGTTAACTACTGGCGAAATGATTATGACTGGTTCAGGTGGGAGGAGCGCATCAACGAAGCTGGTCGTCATGTACGAGTTCAAACAGATGACACTTCTGAGCTGACGCATGCGGTAATTTATGAACCACCCGCCGGCGTAGAAAGAAAACCATTCCCATTACTGTTGATTCATGGTTGGCCTGGGTCGATAGTAGAGTTCCTCAATGCTGCACCGGTCTTAGCAAGTACTGGATACACGGTAATCACTCCGTCTTTACCTGGCTTTGCTTGGTCGGATGTTGTTCGAGAGCCCGGACTTCATCCTGCCTTGATAGCTCGCCGTCTCGCATCACTCATGACCACTCTTGGATATGCGAAATATGGAGTGCAGGGCGGTGATTGGGGGTCTGTAATTGGCCGTACACTCTCTACCCAATTCTCGTCAGAGGTAGTTGGATTACATTTGAATTTTGGTACCGCAACCCCAGTGCCTGCGGGGCAAGAACCTACCCAAGACGAAACTGATTATTTGGCCTATAGAGCTGCGTGGGAGCCCGAGGAAACAGCCTATATGCGGCAGCAGGGTACGAGACCACAGACTCTGGGATATGGTCTCACTGACTCTCCGGTGGGCTTGATGGCCTGGATATTGGAAAAATTTTGGGCGTGGTCTGATCATGATGACGACGATCTGAGTCTCTGGGAATATGTCGATAAGGATGAAGTGATTACAAATGTGATGATTTATTGGTTGACTGGCAGAGTTACCTCGGCTGCTCGTATTTATTATGAAATGACCCATGTCTCAGCTGATGAGCGAGCTGTTTATGCGGAGGCCGTAACTGTACCAACTGCATACGCGAAATTCCCTGCTGAGCCATTTGCACCCCCACGAGAGATGATGGAGCGGTCGGTCAATTTGGTCCAATTTTCTGAACATGAAGCAGGCGGACATTTTGCGGCTTTTGAGCAACCAGATACGTTTGCTCGGGATGTAATATCTTTTTTTGACACGTTATCTTGATCTCCGTGTTTGGGGGGGTAACTTTTTTCTTCTTCACGCGTTATAAAAGGTGATTGAGTAACTGGGGCACGGGACTCTTGGCATGTTGTGGCTTTAATAAGGGTCTCTTGAAAAGAAGAAATGAACGTCTTTATGTTGTTACCGTATAATATGAACAGGCGGTTAGGTACGCTTGTATGGAGGCTGGCATGTCGGTGCTTAACGGTGCATCGAATGATCCACGAGATCTCAACTCGCCTGATGAGCTCGAGCTCGAGAGGCGAATGGTTGAAGACGCGTCGCATGGTGACCAGAGAGCCATTGGTTCGCTTTATGACAGGTATGTCTCAACTCTCTATAGATTTTGTCTCAGCAAAACCGGCAACGAGACTGATGCTGAAGACCTCACAGAAGATATTTTCCTCAGAGCTATCACATCGCTGGATAAATTTACTTGGCGGGCGAAAGGGAAAGATGGAGAGACTTTCAGCCCCTTCCGCGCTTGGCTTTTCCGGATCGCACGGAACCAGATTATATCGATGTACCGAAAGCGCGACACCCGTAGCCGAGTGGATGTCCATTTTGAGGAAGAACCTGTTTGGGTTCCAGATAAATCGGCAGGTCCGGAGGAAATCACGGAGCGAAAGTTCCTGTTGGAGCAGGCTGCTGCTGCTATCGAACAATTACCAGAGAGTCAACGAGATGTCATCCGGCTTAGATTCTTCGGGGATATGAGTGTGGACGAAGTTGCGAGAAGTTTAGGGAAGGAACCGGGGAATGTAAGGGTGCTTCAGCATAAAGGGCTGAAGAATCTGAGGACTATTTTGGCGGGTGAATTTGACTTGCTGGGGGTGGAGAGTCAACGATGAATATTTTTAAAGAATCACATATGGACGCTGATGAGTCGATTCAGGCGAATCGACTTGATGAAGCATTGGATATCATGCTGAGCGGAAAGCAGTCCGAATTTGATAAACGCGAAGATCCGGAGTTGAGTGAGCTGACAGCTGTTGGTTCCAGACTTCAGTCAGCAAGCGCTGAGGCAACGTCTAGAAGTTCATTTAAGTCGTTCCACATGCGTTCCCGAGCAGCGATACTACATAAGTCAGCTGAGTTTAATAATGACTTGACGGAGTCGACAAATGGGGTAATTGGTATCTTTAGTTCATTGTTTGCGAAAAGAACAATGATCGGTACAGCCTTAGGTTCCAGCGTCGCCACTCTTTTGGTGGTAGTGGCTTTAAATGGGGTGACCTCGGGTGACTCGGAGCAAATGATCGCCGCCGCCGAACCTGTATTCAGTGCTGCACCAGAGGTGAGAGTGTCACAGACTGAATTCCAGTCAGAGCCCACTTCAAACTCTGAGTCTCGGGAGACCAACTCTCAGTTGATTGGTGCTTTAGATTTTTCTGACAATGTACCTATACAGGCTGCCAATTCGCCGTCGACAATTGCTGTGAACAGCGAGACTGTTCAGAACACACAGGCTGAGCTTTCTCCATTTTCGCTGCCGATTATTGGCCTTACAAGCTCTATTGAGCAATTGCGTCTAGGCATAGAGTCGGATGACGTTGCGGTGGAGAATATATGGGCAATTACAGATGAACTTGCACTGATCGGATTTGAGATGCGTTCAAATCATCCAGGTGCCAAGTATCCCGAGGATTTAGAGGCCTTTCAGAACGCAATTGTGCAGGCGATTTTGATCCTGCGATCCGTCGATCAGCAAGATGAGACTGTTAGGGGAGCTCTGATTGCCGCTAAGATTGTAGCCGAAGAAACGATGCACATTGCTACGACGTATGTCTATGCAAATCAAGTTTCTCGCTAATTAGAGCATACCTGTCGGGTCGGTCTTTCGGGCTTCTGTTCTGATATGAGCGATGCTGTATGATAGGGCCTCGTGGGTAAAAAACAAGATTCATCGTCAAAAGATTCAATGTTGCGCAGCCTTGCTATTGATGGTCCAACTGCTGCCGGTAAGAGTGTTATAGGGAAGAAATTATCCCAGCGATTGTCATTATATTTTTGTGATACCGGTCTTATGTATCGTGCTGCAACTTTGGCTGTCCTCCGGTCTGAGATAATCCTAGAAGATGAGTCGGGGATAGTGTCATGCGTAAATGAAGCCGGGATCGATCTCCAATGGACTAATCCGGAGATTCCGAGAGTTTTATTGCAGGATATCGATGTCAGTGAGTATCTTCGTGATCCAAGAATTGAGCACACGGTTTCTCGAGTTGCGGGAATACAGGCAGTGCGCGAGGTGCTTGTTCAACGACAGAAAGCTATCGCCCGACGATCACCCGTGATTATGGTGGGGAGAGATATAGGGAAAGTCATTTTGCCAGAGGCGCGAGTGAAAATTTTTCTTGATGCATCCCTGGCTGAGCGCGCTAGAAGACGATTTCTAGAGCAGTCCAGCACCGGACAAGATGTGACTCTCAAAAGTGTAGAGGACAGTATTTCGAGAAGGGATAGTGCGGACAATACAGGCCACCGATCGATTACTGCTGAGCAAGCAGCAGATGGGGCGGTGATAATCACGACGGACGGACTGAGTGAGGACACTGTGGTTGAGAAATGCCTTGCGGCATATCGGACAGGTAATGCGTGAGATATGTTCAATAGACTTTCGGGTTTGTTGCCCAGGGATATTCTGGCGTTTGGGGTTGTGACTATCATCGTCTACCACGGTCTTATCGCGCTACTTCGACTTGCTCTTTTCAGCCTCAGCAAATGGACCGTCAGTGGAGCTGAGAATATCCCATCTAATGCGGCTTGCATCCTCGTGTCGAACCACATTCATATCCTAGATCCGCCACTTGTTGCAGCTTCACTCCGTACAAGAAGAGTTCGGACGATGGCCAAACAGGAACTGTTTGATTTGCCTCTAATCGGCTGGGTATTCAGTGCTTATGGAGCCTACTCAGTTAGGAGATCGGGTCGGGACAGTCAGGCTCTTAGGAAAAGCCTTCGACTACTAGATGCTGGTGAGGCGCTTTTACTCTTTGCTGAAGGGACACGATCTAGTGGGGGCCCATTACGACCAGCTCACAAGGGAGCTGCCTTAATCGCCTTGAGATCAGGTGAGCCGGTCATTCCGGTTACGATCACCGGTTCAAACATACGTTTGCCTGGAGTTTTTTTTCAGTGGCTATTCGGTGAGCGCCCCCGTATAAATGTTCATTTCGGTGACCCAGTTGATCTTTCAGACCTGGAACACGCTAGTAAAGATGCAGCCGAGGCCACTGACAGAATCATGAGGCGTATTGCGGATTCACTTCCGGAATCCTTGCAAGGGCCGTATGGCGGAGATCGGCCAGCGGACACTAATCCCGTAGTTGCCAGGGATCTTGAAAATTGAAGGTGCTAGCATCAATCGAGGTTGCCCCCGTAGCTCAGGGGATAGAGCACTGGTTTCCGGAACCAGGTGTCGTAGGTTCGAATCCTGCCGGGGGTACCAGAATATATAACCGAACAGGTGGAGGATCTAACAGTAATGGGTAGACGAGATCGTAGATCTAATAGATCTGAAAGAAGACAATCCGGCAAGACGTCAAACGAAGAGATTCAGTTTCCTGGAGCGATGGGCTGGCTACAGAAAAACATGAAGTGGTTTTTTGTAGCTGGAATAGTGTTGCTTGTGGCTTCGCTGGGCGCGCCGATTTTCATGTCAGCACTCGGATCTGATCCCGATCCACAGGCAGTAGACAAAAATGCTAGTGAAGCGACCGTAACTTCTTCACCAACTTCTTCCAGCGTAGACACAGATGTAATCACACGCAGGTATCAGTCGGCACCGCCATTGGCGCTGACTGAAGGGACTGAGTACCAAGCATTAATAACCCTCCAAGATGGCGACCAAATACTGATCGATCTTCTCAGTGAGGAGTCTCCGATATATGTAAATAACTTTGTTTTTCTCGCGAGTAACGATTTTTTTAATGGGCTGACTTTTCATAGAGTGATAGAGGGCTTTGTAGCTCAAGGTGGAGATCCTGACGGCACCGGACTTGGTGGACCGGGTTATTGGTTGGAGGAAGAATGGAATGATATTTACCTTGACCGAGCCGGACTCGTGTCGATGGCGAAGTCAGTTTATGGCGTGAGTGGTTCGCAATTCTTTATTACTCTTGGCCCCACGCCTTGGTTGACCGGTGACTTTACAGTGTTTGGAAGAGTCGCCGACGGGATGGATGTCGTTCAGAAAATACAGATACGTGAACCCGGCGCTGGCCAACCACCAGCGGAGGTGATTGAATCAATTACGATCATTGAAAACTAGTTTGTCACTCGAAGCCTAAGAGCTTACTCGGTGATAGATACAAAATATTTAGGAGAACATTGACTATGAGCGCACAAAAATGGGATGCCCCTCCCGAGATGATTATCGACCCTTCTGAGACTTATCAGGCAGTAATGACTCTGGATAGTGGAGAAGTAGTCATCGAATTACTCACTGATGTGGCTCCGATAACAGTCAACAATTTTGTTTTTTTGGCTCGGGAAGGTTTTTATGATGGAACGACATTCCACCGTGTCATCCCTGGTTTCGTGGCACAGGGTGGTGATCCGACTGGCACTGGTACTGGCGGACCGGGATATCAGTTTCAGGATGAGTTGTCTGAGGTACCGTTCGAACAGGGGATTGTGGGAATGGCTAACGCTGGCCCGAACACGAACGGATCTCAGTTTTATCTGATGCTGGATGCTGCTCCGCATTTGACAAATAGGTATACGGCATTCGGCCGTGTTACTGAAGGTTTGGAGAATGTACTAGCGATCACACCGAGAGATCCAATGTCAGCAAGTCAGCCTGGTGACGAAATTATTTCTATTGTTGTGGAGTCAGCTTCGTAGCATTGAAAAGTGCTTAGAGAGACCTAATGACAGAATTTGACAGATAATTGAGTCAAAAACCTATACAGTTTCCTTGCTTACCATGTGTTTGTCGACATTTTCGTCTTTTGTTAACCATCAATTCCCGTATAATTCTCACGGTAGCTGGTATAGGAGTTTGCAGGCGTTAACGTTAACTGATGTCTTGCGTTCTCTTAGCTGTATAAAAGGATTATGAGGGCCACGCTGTGTTGGTTACATGCTGTGTTGGATACGTCCAGCTCGAGCGGCGACGCCAACGAGCGACAAGTGACATTACGGTGTGACTCGCCACTTGAAAGGAAGCGATATAGCGTAAGAAGTATGGTGAACTGG
This sequence comes from Dehalococcoidia bacterium UBA2979, assembly GCA_002348225.1. Classification (GTDB taxonomy): domain Bacteria; phylum Chloroflexota; class Dehalococcoidia; order UBA2979; family UBA2979; genus UBA2979. The sequence goes on along the minus strand of DEAP01000020.1, from coordinate 679 downwards.
AATAAGTTGGGTAAACTCCTGGCTTTGACTTGATCCAGTTTGAAAGCCAAATATAAAACGTAATTAAATCGGGAGAAACAAAATTTAAAGAAAGGAAAGTGCTTTGAAAACAATCACAGCACAGGCCTGGAAACTAGGAACCGTTGGGTTGGCAATGATGCTTGCCGTGACGCTTCTATTTTCTAGTTCGCCTTCCCAAGTAGCTGAAGCGGCAGTAGGTCAAGCGACTACATGTACGATTGACATTACTGAAACTGCACAGCAATCCTTGGTAAATGACGCAGATCACTTGAACACGACCGATACGGCTCTTGTTCTTGATGGTGGCGGTACAACAGGTATGTCAGTTGGTACGATTTTGACTATCGGTCAGGAGCAGGTAACTGTTACTGCTATTGGTAGTGCTACGGCAGCTACGATAACTCGTGGTACGAATAATTCGACTGCATACGCTATTCAGAACAACACAGCAGTTGACTTCTCAATGCCAACAGCTGACAACGGTCCTTTGACCTGTGTTGGTACTGCTGGTACTGACTTAAACATCACGATCAAGTCCTCGACACCAAACGTAACAGCTGGTATCTGGCTTGAGACCGAGATGATTAAGAAAGCAAATGCCGTCAACGACGCTAGTACTTTGCTAGCCAATGCAACTTCAGTCACGATGGATTCCACT
>DEAP01000059.1 GCA_002348225.1 Dehalococcoidia bacterium UBA2979 | reverse complement strand
CGATAGAAGAGAAAATAACAACTCTCGCAAAAGAACTGTACCAGGCCGATTCGGTCAATTGGGGGCCTCTAACTCGGACCACAGCAAGACGTTTTGACAAACATGGGTGGAAATTCCCGATATGCGTGGCTAAAACACACCTATCAATCTCGGCAGACCCAAAGCTCCTAGGAGCTCCACAAGGACATGTTTTTCCTGTACACGAAATTAGAATTGCTGCCGGCTCACAACAGATCATTTGCCTTGCCGGTGACATCATGACTTTGCCTGGTCTCCCACGAGATCCAAATGCCTTTGAGATTGACCTCAATGAGGACGGCTCGGTAGTCGGACTACTTTAGTCGCATAAGTCGTTTGAAGATTCCAGTTAATGGTGAGCTGCTAGTCTTCGCCGCTGACACCCCTATATGGCGCAAAATATCTCTAAACAACGGTGATTGATCGGCAAGTCTGGGGTCTAATCTACCTATTTCATTACCGGGTATGACCAATATATCTATGTCATGCGGCGGTATCGACTCAGGATCACCGATCCAAATTCGTTTACAGCCTGACATAGTCCAGCCAAGGCATATCATGTGACAGCCAGCTGGGTTCAGTCGTTCAGTAAGCTCAATCAATGCCTCTGCCGTTAGTGGTCGAGGAGCGGTCAACTGAATGCCTGAAGAGAATCGGATTTCCACAAATCTTGAATCCGATGTGATTCTCGCAGTTGCAAAAGGTTCCCCGATCCCGGTCAGGTGTCGCCGTAGTAATATTTCGAGATCCTCACTATCCTGAGGCTTTGAAGCTTCTACTGAGACGACCCTATGTCCCGATTGCAAAGTCATAATTAGTTATTGCAACTTTCACCGCACGACAATAACTTCTACCTCTTCGCCAATCTCGATCGAGTCCTTATCTTCCGGGCATACCGCGTAACCATCGGCCAACATCATCGAGGTAAGTACTCCTGAGCCTTGAGATCCGGTCAGACGAGCAATAAGTCCTTCCCGCCCTTTTTCCAAAAGACATCGTGCATAGAATCTACGTCCATCGGTATTTTTCAGTCGATCGCCGGCGATGGCTGTAACTCTTGGTCGTTCCCAAGCGTCCGCGTCTTTAATAAGTCGCCCCGCAAGTTTAAAAACAGCTGGACGACCAAACAATTCAAAAGTCATCATTGCCGAGACAGGGTTACCTGGAAGACCAAGATGTGGAACCTGTTTACCCTTGAAGTCCTCCAGCACACCAAAGGCGAGAGGTTTACCTGGTTTCATACGTACAGTCCAAAAACCAATTTCACCTTGCTGTGCGAGGACTGTTTTCACAACATCGAAGTCACCACGTGACACACCAGCACTAGTTACTAATAAATCTGCCTCTTTAAGTCCTTCATTGATATTTAGAGTCAGCGCCTCAACCGTATCTTTGGACACGTCAAGTACCAATGCCTCACCCCCAAACGCTGTAACTTGAGCCGCTAGCGAGTAAGAATTGGCATCATATATTTGACCAGGAGCAAGAGATTCTCCTGGTCGAACCAGTTCGTCCCCCGTAGAAAGAATGGCGACAACTGGTCGTCTGACGCACTTAACCGAGTTCACTCCTAGGGACGCTAACACACCTATTTCAGGCGCACCGACCACAGTACCCTCACGAAGAACTAAAACTCCATCTTTTATGTCCTCACCAGCCAAACGAATATTAGCGCCCGGTTTAGCTTCGACATCAATTCTGACACTATTTTTCGGATTTTCTTCCCAATCACCGGCTAATCTTGATGATTCTCTGGTGTCCCAGTCGTATTCATCAGTCTCCTCAAAAGGTACGACCGCGTCAGCACCATCCGGCATTGGAGCGCCAGTCATAATCCGGACAGCTTGTCCGTCGGAGACCGTACCCTCAAATACAGCACCCGCCGGTAAGTACCCAATGACCGTAAGGTTTGTGGGTTCTGAGTAACTAGCATTTTTTGTATCTTCCGCGCGAACCGCGTATCCATCCATTCCCGTATTCGGATGAGGGGGAATGTCTAAATCTGAGTAAATGTCCTCCGCAAGCACCAAGCCCAGACTTTGCTCTAGCGAACAATCGACCGTATTCAAAGGTGACATCGTTGAGAGGATCTGAGCTCTCGCCTCTTCGACGGAAATCATGTCTGCTGGAAGAATCGATCTGTCACCAGTCTTGGTGGCTGAATAAGTTAGTTCAGCTTTGGCTGACTGTTTAATGTCTTCGGAGTCCATAGCGATAATTATAGTATCTCGGTCGAAGTGATGATTAAGTTAAAAAAATGGGGTACCCTCCGTAATAACAAACGTCTCAAATAAAGGAGATCGACATGGGATATAGTGCCAGTTTCAATCCAAGCGGTGGAGCTGCTATCGCTGGCCTTGGGATGACTGAAATGACCAGAGAATATACCTATTCAGCAACCGGGCTTGCCGGAATTGCCGTCCGTCAGGCAATTGCGGATGCCGGATTAGGGAAAGACGATATCGACGGTCTGTTTATAAATGCAGGGGTCACGAATAGTATCTCGACAGGGCTTCAAACTAGTCTAGGTTTCAGAAATTTAAAGCTGCTCAATCACATGAATGCGGCCGGCTCTACAGCAGGACAAATGATCCAATACGCATCACTCGCGATTCAAGCTGGGATGGCCTCGCATGTTGTCTGTGTATTTGCTGACGACCCCCTGAAACCGGGTACTTCTGCCGGCGCAGCTTACAGCGGCACCGGACGGCCGGCTACCGGCATGGCTAGCCTACCCGCCGCTTACGGTTTCTTCTCAGGTGCAAATACGTCGTATGCCTTGGCAGCCCGTAGACACATGGGTCTTTATGGAACTACTCAGGATCAACTCGGAGCAGTAGCTGTTTCTACTCGGAATTGGGCCACACTCAATCCAGCAGCCATGCAACGGAATCCTATGACTCTTGATGATTATCACGGTTCGAGATGGATTGTTGAACCTTTCCACCTGTTTGACTGTACCCTTGTCTCTAACGGGGCC
>DEAP01000058.1 GCA_002348225.1 Dehalococcoidia bacterium UBA2979 | reverse complement strand
TCGCCCTGTCACGGCGAAGATCGGCAGTTCGAATCTGCTCGGGGTCGCCATAACAATTTAGTCAATCAGGACCCCAGGATTCATAATCCCATTTGGGTCCACTGCATTTTTAGCCGCACGAATCATCTCCGCAAACAAATCCGGGCGCTGCTGGTCATACCACGGGCGATGCATTCTCCCTACAGCATGATGGTGCGTAATAGTCCCTCCAGCTTTCATAATGGCAGCTGATGCAGCTTCCTTGAATTCCATCCACTGGACCGCCGGATTGTCACCGGGACGAGCACCAGCAAAAGTATAGTAGGGAGCGGGTCCGTCAACATATACATGGGTGAATCTGCAATTTAGAGTACCGCCGCCGCAAATTTCCTTCAACGCTGAATTCATTTCTTCACGAACATACTTATCAAATTCTGGCCATCTATCCCAGGTTATCGCGGTCTCTACAGTTCCTCCGATCATCCCTAGACCAGCCTCAAGTCCGCCTCCTTTCGGTATGAAGGCATCGCGCCAGGCCCCCACTGCCCCACCACGTCCGGTAGGAGCACCTGCACCATCATCAACCAATATATCCTCGTCACCGATAACACCGCCGAATGAGCGGGCAATTTCAACAGCAAGTTCCATCGGTTCTCGCTGAGAAATCGTCGAATGCTCGAACCCAATAATAAGGAGTGACTGTACCCCATCCAATCCAGCTGAATCTGCCCCTAAAACAGGGTCTAGTAACCGTAAATTGGCTGGCCATAGCTTTGCCTGCACTATTGCTCTAGTCGCTTCATACCCTGACTCCCAAGTTGGGAAAAGTACACCAGCGGTGGCTCGAAATTTCGGTCGATCTTGAATCCGCATCCAGGCCTCAGAAACAATCCCAAGTGTACCTTCGCTGCCAATGACCAAACGCTCGGGCTGCGGCCCAGCTCCGTCACCCGGAAGCCTTCGTGTTTCCATCCAGCCTTTAGGAGTAAGCATTTTTACATTCTCAACAAAATCATCAATATGGGTGTGATTTGTTGCATAGTGACCACCAGCTCGGGTGACGATCCATCCACCGAGGGTTGAGCCAGCGAAGGACTGGGGAAAATGCCTTAACGTGTAGCCATGTGGGCGAAGTTGATCCTCAAGATGTGGCCCATAAACACCTGCCTGAATCAAAGCAGATCTAGACTTTTCATCTATTTCAAGCACCTGATCAAATTGATCCATGTCGATAGTAACAACCGGCTTATCGTTATTCTTAGGGGGAGTTATTCCATCCACTACCGACGAGCCACCACCATATGGAATGGCAATAAATCCGCCGTCGTCACACCATTCAAGAATCGCCTCCAATTCCAAGTCATTGCGCGGATGAGCCACGACATCAGGTGGATTAGGAACCCCCAAGTACACGTAATTACCCCTATTACCACTAGCCGAATGTAATGCTCTTTCGTAATTATCCTGAAAGCAGAACGATGCCAATGACTCAGGCGGACTAATTCTGGGACTCGGTAAATCAAGCTCTTCGGCAGCCGGGATATGCGGGGCCGTGATCTCAGTACCGAGTTCCACTGACAGCTCAGCGGCTCTCTCTTGTCTCTGTTGGAAAGTAGGTTGCTCAGATTCAAGGCCAAAAAGCCACAGACTCCTGCGTGGTTTTTCTTTAAATACGGGTGATTCGTTCATACGAGACTCCAATCATGGGCACTCATCCCAACTGTACATGCTTCGATGACAAAAAACTACGAGCCGCCAGCAGAAGAGGATGAACCTCAAGCCCTTCTCTATCTGCTTCGGCTACACGAAATTCGATATACGCCAGAGCAATATCCGTAACGGGAATATTCCTATCAGCAGCCATCTCCGCAATCGGTCGAAGATTGCGATTCCGTTTGATTTTTTCGGGATCAATTTTGTCTGCCACGAACATAGCCCAGCAAGCATCATTGTATGTAGGGTAGCCAAAGGTATGATAATAAACCCCGTCGAGAGCCTGTTTTGATGCAACAGAATATTTCCATTTCAAATGACGTGCACCGACAGGACCGTGTAACAACACTGGATGATTCGTCTCCATAGAATGAATCAATATCCCGTATCGTTTGGCTTCATCGATCCACTCAGAGTTCGTCAAATGCCGCGCCACATCATGCACTAACCCAATAAATTCCGCTTCGGCAGGATCCCCACCTCGGTCAGACATTAACTCACCCGCTAAAATCGACACACGCTCGGAATGCGCAAAAATTGGCTCTGGGAGAATCTCTCTGAGAATGGACCTGAGTCGGGCCAACTCACCATGAAATTCGAGTTTAGCCAAAATTCAGTCTGATCCGTGCTCGCGTTCAGATCGTTCTCTCGCCCGCCGTGCAAGAGAACTTTCACCTCGATTCAGTCTTCCGCGGCTACTATTCTTACTAGGTTTGGTATATTTTTTATTTGAACCAGCACCGGCTCCTTCTCTTGTCTCCGATAACTTCATAAGACGTGCCACCCTATCTTCAGTTTTTGGGTGAGTAGAAAATAAATTGCTGGTCTTAACGCCGAGAAATGGATTCATTATGAATAAATGTGCCGTCGTCTCAGGAACCTTCATTGGTATTTGCTTCGCACCCATCTCGATTTTTTGAAGAGCTGAGGCGAGCGCAAGTGGATCGCTAACGAACTCAGAACCATCAGCATCAGCCTCGTATTCTCGAGATCGTGATATTGCCATCTGAATCATTCCAGCCAGAATTGGTGCGAGAAGGAGAGCAATCAGATTTCCGCCCCCTTGCCGGTTGCTACCACCAAACCAAATGCCTACAAAGCCAATCCAACTGATCGCTGAGGCGACAGACGCTGCTATCGTGGAAATCAGGATGTCTCTATTGTAGACGTGGGCCATCTCATGACCCAGCACAGCCCGTAATTCTCGTTCAGAAAGCAGCTGTCTGATTCCATTCGTTACTGCAACCGCAGCATGTTGAGGATTTCGCCCCGTCGCGAAAGCATTTGGTTGAGGTGAATCCATAACATAAACCCGTGGTTTCGGAAGACCAGCAACCGTTGCTATTTCTTCGATCATCTTATGAAGCTGAGGCTCCTCATCAGATGTAACCTCTCGGGCCCGCGACGCTCTAAGTACAAGGTCGGCTGACTTCCAATATGACCCAACATTTAGAGCGAGAGCGAGAATAAGAAATAGTAATGATCCTTCTAAACCACCAACAGCGCCGCCAATCAATATCAGAAGTGCTGAAATTGAAGTGAGTAACAGAGCCGTCTTTATATTATTCATTCAGATCTCCATATCCGATATCTATGCCTATTTATCATACTCCTAACTGTGTCCTGCTTGTGAATTCGACTTATAGGTTACCTACTAGAAAGTCACAAAAAAAACGGGACCCGCGAGGATCCCGTTCAAAAATCGAAATTATATTACTTTTTTGGTTACAACCCCAGCTGCTGAGCAACGAGCTCACGATGATAGTCTGCATCACCAAACGCAAGCTCAGCTCTCTTCTGTCTCCGGAAATAGAGTTGTATCTTGTAGTCCTTGGTGAATCCAATACCACCATGAATCTGCTGCCCGTGAGCCACGACTCTCCGTGTTGCCTCAGAACACCAAGCTTTCGCCATATTCACAGCCATTGTGGTTTCATCGTCTGATTGATCCGTAGCAATCGACCATGCAGCTTTGTACATAATGAATCTAGAACCATCAACATCGGTAACCATATCTGCACACTTGTGCTGGATTGCCTGGAAAGATCCAATCGGCCTCCCGAACTGAACACGTTCCTTGGCGTAGTCCACAGCAATCTCAAAGTCCATCTGTGAAAGTCCGACCAGATATGCGCACTCGGCCACTGTGTATTTCTGAATTATTGGCTTCAAAGCATCCCAACCAGCTCCGTCCGCTCCCAAGAGCTGACCCGAAGCGTTATTGAGAACCACTTCACACTGCTTATCACGAGCTATTGTCTGGAGAGGAGTAACATTGACTCCATCCTG
>DEAP01000031.1 GCA_002348225.1 Dehalococcoidia bacterium UBA2979 | reverse complement strand
CTGTATATAACGAAGAAGGTATCCTGGAACAGTCCATACGTACTCTGCAGGGTTGGTGTGCCGGTCAGCCTGAGTACTCGTGGAATATCGTTATTGCTAACAACGCGTCGACCGACCGGACTCTCGAAATCGCACACCAGCTAGCTGATAAATCTCCTGACCAAGTCTCTGTCCATGACATAGGCATAAAAGGACGAGGGATTGCTCTCAAGACGGTATGGCTAAATACCAGCGCCGACATAGTTGCGTACATGGATGTTGATCTGTCCACTGATATCGATCATATAAGAGAACTGGTAGATCCCATCGCTGCAGGCAAAGCTGATGTCACCTATGGAAGCCGTCTACATAGGAATGCTCGCACCACTAGATCATTCCGACGAGAATTTATCAGCCGGTCATACGTCCTTATCCTTCGATTGCTAGCCGGTTTAAAAGTGACGGATGCACAATGCGGTTTCAAGGCTATGTCCCGAAACGCGGCCGTAAGACTGCTGCCAGAAGTACTAGATACGCAGTGGTTTTTCGACTCAGAACTTTTGATTATCGCCCAGCACAATGGGGTTCCTATGGAAGAAGTTCCGGTACAGTGGACTGAGGACACCGATTCAAGGGTCAATATTATTAAAACAGCAGTGGAAGACCTTTCTGGTATTTGGAGGCTACGCAAAAATGGGATACCTACGCTTAGGAATCGTAATCAGGGCACTTGATGAGTAAAACATCGATCCCAACGGTAGGCATTATTGGAGCCGGACAACTCGCTAGAATGATGATTCAGGCCTCAATATCGCTCGGCATTGAGTGCCGCATATTGGCCAAATCTCTCGATGATTCAGCCGCACTCATATCTCCGAATGTTGAGATTGGGGATCCGAATGATCCTATCGCAATCGAAGCGTTTGCAAAAAAATGCGACGTGGTTACTTTAGATCATGAATTGGTAAATGTCGAAGGGCTCAAGCTTGCTATTGAAGCCGGAATCCCTGTTCAGCCGACACCCGAGACACTTCGGTATGCCCAGGACAAGCTATATCAAAGAAACCAATTCACCGCCCTCGGGCTGCGGGTACCAAAATTCAAAGCTCTCGTGAGCGAAAGCGATCTTCTTGAGTTCAGCTCAGACGTCGGCTGGCCACTCGTAGTAAAGAGTGCCACAGGCGGTTACGACGGGCATGGCGTTTGGATTGTGCATTCTGAAGCAGACGGTCAGGTTCTGCTGAATCAACTCTGGGGAAACGGACTACGTGTTTTCGGCGAAGAGTTGATTGACATACAGATGGAACTAGCCGTTCTCTTAGCTCGCCGGACGACTGGTGAAATTGCGATGTACCCAGTGGTTGAAACCTATCAAAAAGATGGAATATGTCATGAAGCATCCATACCGGCTGCAATCAGTAATGAGATTCGTACTTCCGCCGAAAACATAGCCACCGTAATTGGAGAACACATAGAAGTCGTGGGGATTATGGCAGTCGAGCTATTCCTTGACTCTCAAGGGCAGCTCACTGTGAACGAGATAGCAACTCGTCCTCACAACAGTGGGCATTTGACAATCGATGGCTGCAGCACCTCGCAGTTCGAAAACCACATGCGGGCGGTGATGAATTGGCCCCTAGGATCAGCAACACCCATCAAGAACTCAGTAGTGATGGTTAATATCCTCGCCGCCGGTGAAAAAAACCCCTTAGCCACCATTCCGGATAGCCAAAGTGCGGAAACTGCAATCCATCTCTACGGTAAAATCCCACGGGAGGGGCGTAAAATCGGACACGTAACGTCTATTGGAGATGACCGAGAAGAGGTAGCTCCGAGGGCTCGTTCAATCGCTAGCAAATTACGAGGCGACAGTTAAAATCAGTTGAAACCACAGAGGTAAGATTATGCCAGTTGAACACCCTGTAGTAGGAATCGCAATGGGTAGCGACTCGGATCTCCCAACGATGCAGGACGCAGCCGACCTCCTGGATGAGCTTCACATTTCATATGAAATTCGGATAATCTCCGCTCATAGAACTCCAGAAAAAATGATCGAGTATGGAAAAACTGCATCCGATCGAGGGCTGAAAGTAGTGATTGCAGGAGCAGGTGGTGCAGCTCATCTCCCAGGCATGCTCGCCGCTGTCACTACCCTGCCTGTGATCGGTGTCCCTGTGAAACTGTCACAATTGGATGGAATAGATTCTCTACTATCGATCGTACAAATGCCAAAAGGTGTTCCGGTAGCGACCGTGGCCATAAACAACTCGAAAAACGCAGGACTCCTCGCGGCCCGGATAATCGGAATCGAGAATCCGGCTATTAGGGAACAGCTCATTGAACTTCAGAAGAGCACAGCCGACGAAGTGGATTTGAAGGACTTGAAGCTTCAAGGCCGATAAACAGTTAGCTCCGACCTCGGGTGGGCCTTATTGATCCGGGGACCTCTTTCCCTGCCTCCTCGAAGGCCTTCGCAACGACTCCACCTCGAGGGCCTTGGTATATTTCGGACAGATTCTCCGAGACCCAACTGGCTGATTCACTGATACTCTCAAGCTGGTTCTGGAAATAAGGCATTACATATCTGGCCCAGAGTTCATATGACTGCTTGGTGTGTTCGGAGCTCGCCCACTCGTGAGCCAGCCCGAGAAACGCGCCGAAGCCACCCGTCCTGTCCAATAAATCGCTGATCGCCATAATTGCATCATCCGGTGTGCCTATTATGGCACCACCTCTCGCTGCAACTTCATGGATATCTTCGTCCGTATCCGAAACTCTGCCGAGCACTTTCTGAAAGTAATCCACGTTATATGCCCTTGCTCCCTCACGAACCTGTTCGAAAGCCTCCTCGCGCGACTGAGCCAAATGAAACGGTACGACCACACGCCACCCTGATCTATCTGGAATTGGTTTTCCGGCATCTGATGCAGCTTCCTCTGTCCACAGCCATGCCTGAGCAAGAGAGTCGACACCCATTGCCGTAGATACTCCGCCTGCGCTCGCTGCGATTGAAATCATCCCAATACCGTGTTTACCGGCCGCCGACGGACCTGCGGGCGACGCAATATGTGCCACAGCCATCTCGAGGTGCGGATCGGAATAAGGTGAAAGCATCAGCCTCGCATTTTTGAGAGTAAACCAATCAGTCTCGAAATTCACTGGAGCTCGACCAGAAAACAACTCCAGAATGGCGGTTAATGACTCGTCCATCATCCGTCTCTGGTCGCCGGGATTAATGCCCATCATGTACGCATCTGACGATAGGGCACCGGGGCCAACTCCAAGCATTGCCCTACCACGAGCCATGTGGTCAAGTTGGGTGAATTTATCCGCGAGCATCAGGGGGTGGTGATAAGGTAGCGAAGATACGCCACTTCCTATCCGAATACTGCGAGTCGACCTCAGTGCTGCCGCAATAATTAGTCCCGGATCAGCAATAAGTTCCCAACCAGCTGAGTGATGCTCGCCAACCCAAGCCTCGTCAAACCCAAGTGAATCGAGATGCTCGATAAGTGCCACATCTCGATCTAGCGCAAGTGTAGGATTTTCCCCCACGCGATGGAAGGGTGCCAAAAAAACCCCGAAGCGCATTCTTTCGGGGCGAAACAGCTTAGTCATAGTAATAAGTTCCTTATAATTACTCCGTGAATTGCACAAATTGTAGCCTAATCACTATTGGAAAAGAGACAATTATCCTGTTGCAAAACAAATGGTCGCGCATTAGATAGCTAACTGTTAGAGTTTTACAAGGATAAGCGAAGGAATATTAGGAAAGAAACAACAAGAAAGCATGACGAATGGTCAGGGAGATTGTAAAACCTGCACCAAAATTGGGAAGCTCCAGACTTAATTAATAAAGATGGCAGATAACGAAAAATCCGAACTCATTCAGAAGTATAAACAAAATGAAGGTGATACGGGCTCTACGGAAGTCCAAGTTGCCTTGCTGACTGACCGTATCACCAAGCTCACTGAGCATTTGCGTGAGCACAAGCACGACTACGACACCCGTCGAGGTCTGTTAAAGCTGGTTGGCCAACGGAGGCGACTGCTCAGATATCTCTCTAACAACAATGTGGAAAGATATCACGGCATAATTAGTTCGCTAGGGCTTAGAAAATAGCAGCCACTCATTGACTGGCTGGCAAGCCGCCATCATAAAAGATCATAGATTTTCCAAAAACCCTCAGGCTTTATATGTATCAAATCCCTAATCCTCGCTATCCAATGCTGAGAATCAGCAAAACTAAGAGGCAAATGTAGTCGAAGGGAAAATTTATGACCAACACCTCACAATCATCCACAAATACTGGTGGCCAAACCCAGGTCTTTTCAAGGGAAATCGGGGGAACTACTTTTGAGCTCGGCATCGGCCGACTCGCTCCAAGCACGCTCGCATCCGTAACAATCCGATACGGAGACACGGTGATGCTAACAACGCTCTGTGACGGCGATGCTCGACCAGGAACAGATTTCTTTCCCCTTACCGTCGATTTCGAAGAACGAATGTACGCTATCGGAAAAATTCCAGGGTCATTTTTTAAGCGTGAGGGTCGACCCGGTACTGACGCCACGCTAGCAGCCCGCATGACGGACCGGCCAATCCGACCGATGTTCCCAAAAAATTTCAGACGCGAAGTACATCTTGTGAATACCCTGCTCGCATCGGATAGAGAACATCCAGCGGATGTTTTAGCTACGACGGCCGCATCCACAGCCATCAATATGTCACCGCTACCTTTTGAGGGTCCAGTGTCATCTGTTCAAATAGCGCGAGTTGAGGGCGAGTTAATTGCATTTCCGACTTATGAACAGCTCGACCAGAGTGATTTAAACCTTGTGGTCGCGGCAAATGATGACTCAGTAGTCATGATTGAAGCAGGCGCCAAGCAAATCCCTGAGGAAGACCTAATCGAAGCAATCGAATATGCGGAAGAGATATGCCACGAGCTAAACAGCCTCCAGCAAGAGGTTATCGATGCAGCAGGGGTAGAAAAAAACGAATGGAATCCACCTGCTACTGACTCTGTGCTCGAGTCCAAAATTGAAACGCTCCTATTGAGCGATCCCAACGCCATTCTCGATGCTGTGAAGGGTGACGGATTCCGTGGAATGGATGAACTCTCCAAATCAGTAATATCAACCCTTTCGGAGGAATCTGACGAAGACCTCGATGAGGGGGCGGTCCGAAGCTTATCCGAGGCAATTATCAAGAAATTCGTACGAGGCCGAATACTTTCTGAAGGGAAACGAGCTGATGATCGTAGCTCTGATGAAATTAGGGAATTGTCTGCACTCGTAGGCGTTCTCCCCCGAGTTCACGGAAGTGGGCTTTTTCAGCGCGGCGAAACACAGGTCCTGACAGTAGCTACGCTTGGCTCGCTAAGAGAACGAGCTCGCGTCGATACAATCGCTCCGGGAGACTGGAAGATGTTTATGCATCACTACAATTTTCCACCTTATTCCGTTGGGGAAGCTAGGCCCCTCCGCACGCCTGGGCGACGTGAGATAGGACATGGAATGCTAGCCGAAAAGGCTATCGAGGCTGTCCTGCCAGAATTTGATGAATTTCCCTACGTGATCCGCCTAGTCTCCGACGTCCTTTCGTCCAATGGTTCTACCTCCCAGGGGGCCACATGTGGTTCAACCTTGGCCCTGATGGATGCTGGAGTACCAATAAAAGCACCCGTCGCAGGTGTTGCAATGGGTCTGGTTACAAACGAAGAGGTTACCAATTACGAAATTCTCACGGACATTGCAGGGATCGAAGATGCTCTTGGAGATATGGATTTCAAGGTTGCCGGGACAGAAACTGGTGTTACAGCCGTCCAGCTAGATATCAAACTCAAGCGCCTTCCCGCCGACTTTTTGAACCAAGTCTTCGAAAAGGCACGCGTGGGACGTCTTACAATTCTCGATGCCATGACAAGCGCTCTCCCGGAATCAAGGAGTGATGTTGGGGCTCACGCACCGAAAATTGCGGTCACTAAAATCGATCCTGAGAAAATTGGAGCGTTGATTGGGCCAGGCGGTAAAAATATCAACGCTATAATCGCCGAAACCTCTGCCTCTATTGATGTGGAAGAGGATGGAACAGTATATGTTGGCGGAGAGACTAGCGAATCGCTCGAAAGTGCCTTGAAAAAGGTTGATGCTCTAACACGCGAACTCGCTGTCGGCGATGAATTCGAAGGAAGTGTGGTCCGTCTCATGAATTTCGGAGCGTTCGTTGAACTGCTTCCGGGCAAAGACGGCCTACTCCACATTTCAGAGCTCGCTGAATCCCGCGATCAAGAGATAGCGGACCTCGTAAGCGTTGGAGATTCTCTGAAAGTACGCATTCAGGAAGTCGACGACCGCGGCAGGATTAATCTTGCACTCGTAGGTAGTGGAGGGAAAGTTGGCTTAGAGGATGGTGATACAGCGCCGACACCCAATAGGGGGCCGCGATCTTCGTCCGATCGATCAGATAGACGATCTTCATCCGATCGATCAGATAGACCTCGACGTCGGCCGCGACGTGATGGGGAAGGTCAGAGAAACGATCGGAGAGAGGGCGATGGTTCAGGAAGACGCAAGTGGTAACACTCCAGTAGTTTTCGTCACACGGATGCTGCCCGGACACCTTAATCCGGGCAGCCCTCTTGACCGATTAAGTCAATCGTTCAATGTAGACATATGGCCAGACGAAAATCCACCAACTGCCGAGGAGTTTCGCAAGAAGCTACGTACTGCCTCCGCTGTTGTCACCACAATAGCTGAAACTGTCGACGATAAAGCACTCGAAGATGCATCCCACCTCAAAGTAGTAGCGCAGCTGGGTGTTGGCTACGACAATATCGACGTGGCTCTCTGCAATTCCAAGGGTATCTTTGTTACTAATACTCCTGATGTTGTGACAGATGCGACCGCCGACCTAACCTGGGCTCTCCTGCTCGGAGCCACCAGGCGAATAAAGGAAGCGAATGACGCGATCAGGACCAGCAATTGGGGACCTTGGCACCCGTCATGGATGTTAGGGCAATCAATTAAGGGGAAAACGCTCGGAATCGTTGGCCCGGGGCGAATTGGGCAAGCGGTCGCGGAAAGAGCACAAGGCTTCCAGATGAAAATCTTATACCACGGCACCCGTCCCAAAGACGCCTTTCCCGGATCTTTCTCGTCCCTTGAAGGGCTGCTCTCCGGTAGTGATTTTGTGAGCGTTCACTTACCACTGAACGCTTCAACTACTGAATATTGTGATCGGAGCTTCTTCGGGGCTATGAAACCAACTGGTATATTCATTAATACTGGGCGAGGCGGACTGGTGAATCAGCCTGACCTCCACTATGCGCTTACCAATAACGTGATCACTGCTGCTGCTTTAGATGTGACTACTCCTGAACCACTGGCGGCCACCCACGAGTTAATGATGCTACCAAACTGTATAATCACACCGCACATCGGCAGCGCCACTCACGAGGCTCGCCTTGAAATGGCCAACATGGCCGTAGACAGTATCATTGAGGCACTACAAGGTCGCACGCCGGCAACGAAGGTGACTCTTTAAAGCAGAGGATTTAGATGACCTCTTCCGAAACCGAACATGCGGGAACCAGCGGCAAGGATCTGCTCATCGAGCTCTTATGGAGAATCGGCGCGTTTCAATTCGGAGAGTTTTCCGAAGGTAATACCTCTAAAAACTCTCCTATATTCATCAACACAAAACAAATAATCTCTAGTCCAAACACCCTGCGAACCGCTGCTGAATTGGTCGCCGCTGAGCTGGAAATACTCCAGACACGAAGGCGTCAAAATCTCAGCGACTATCACTTTCTTGCTGGAATACCGTTGGGCGGCCTTCACTTAGCAACCGCGCTTTCTCTCCAGATTGGCAAACCACTACTCTACATCCGGCCTCCGCGCATCCCCTCTGATCTCGCTGAGCCCCCGTATCTCGAAGGCACTTACAGGCCTGGTCAGCAGGCGCTCGTGGTCGACGATCTTGCTACCGGAGGAACCTCTCTACGAGAAACAACAATCACGCTCCGATCCCTAGGGATAAAAGTCAGTGATGCCATCGTCCTGATCGATCGTGAAGAAGGAGTAACCAAAAAAATGGAAGAGTTCGGTGTTCGTGTTCACGCACTAATTACGATGAGTTACCTGGCAAGGCGGTTAATCGAAAATGAGCACATTTCCCTGGAAACTTACGAATTAATTCAGGCCTATTTGAACATGCAAAAAGGCACGACCCTTTAGCATATAAGGTGTTATGTCTAATCAATCTCAGCGACACACTCAGCAAATACAGATAGCCGTCCGCCGAGATCCGGAAAGGCGAGCACTTGCCGCTCTGGCCACGCGTTTGAAAACTCTCCCTAGGAAAAGAACACCGATCGAGTCTCTTCAGGTCGTTACCGATCTGTCAAAAAAACTCACCAGAGCACGATACACCGCATTGTCCGTAACCGACGAGCATGACCGAGTCGAAGGATTTGTTACCTCGGGCTTGGACGCGTCGCAGCTTGCCACTTTATCAACTCCACCACAGGGACATGGCCCTCTCGGATCCCTTCGGCAGGACGGGAAACCGGTGTATTTAGATGACCTGGAGAAACACGCCAAGGCATTCGGCTTTCCTAGTAATCATCCGGAAATGACCAGCTTGCTGGGTGTGGCGATTTGGGTAAGGGGTGGGGTGCGCGGGGCACTTTATGCCACCGATCGTCGCGGAACTAGAGATTTCAATGAAGTTGACGAAATCATACTCACCACGTTAGCGGCTCATGCTGGCAGGGTCATAGAGGCGGAATGGTACTAACTTTGTTTACATTTGCTAGGAACAATTCCAGCCGACAATAAGTGAATCCGGTCCGTACCGCGCAGCCGCATGGAGAGTCATCGGTACCACATTTATGCTATGTGTCGGGTTCAAACCAAATGACTTTAGGTGTCGAGCCAAAGCCCAGGCGGCTTCCCCAGAGCCAGCATATGCAAGAGTCATCTCCAATTTCTCGTGTTTATGCTTAGCTCGTAGAGATTCCTCCAAAATTTCCCGCAGTTGCCTTAAGAGAGCTGGTCTCTTGGGAAGGGGTTCAGGGGGGTCAAACAGCTCAAAATCTTCGCTGCCAACCATAGCTACGAACCGCCGGTACACGAACGGGCCATATCCATGACGCTCGGCCAATGATAGGTCCTCAAACAATCCCACCACCTGTCCACAACAATCAGAATTCGGCCATACTTTGTTCACAAGTTCTGGCAAATTCACCTCGTCGATATCAGCCCTCAAAGCGTCTGCTAATGCCAATGCTTGCCATCCAGCAGCGATCATAGGTGCACCAGACTGCAGCCCTTCAATCACGCGTAATCTTAAGTCTTGGGACTCGAAGAACTCTCTGACTTCATCAAACACCAGGTCTTCTCCAGGGCCCAATTGGGAAGCTGGAGGCATGTTTTCCGCACATCGGATCCATACTATGCCAGTGGTATCTGCACCCATCTGGCCCATCAGGTTAGAAAGTCCTCTGCTGACAACATCCTCCGCATATTGCCCGGCTCGTGAGAACAAATACGGAACTGTAAGTACATCTGCGATCGCCCGTGCGTCTTCTCCCAACTCATCCTCGGGGAAGATCAGTACGCCTGCTTCAGACAAAGCCTCGCTACCCAAGCAAGCGGCGGCATCAGCATCTAACATCACCCTCACTGTCAACGATCTACTCCGCTCCCTATGCATCCTTAATTCTTCAAGCATGGCATTATGCTTTTGACAAGCTAAACTGTTGAGCACAACATTTCTCTAATACTAGATGCCTCTGGAGCTAAAGGATCGCACCCATGTCATCACAAACATCAATTGAAATCAAAAATCAGCCGGCCTTGGACTTGTCCGCTGATACCCTCCTCATCCCTATCCGAGAGGGAGACAAAGGGAAGAGTGGCTTCTTGCAGGACGTAGACAAACTCACTGGCGGCGCTCTGCAGACCCTCTCGCTGAGTGGCGTAATAACGGGCCAGTCCGGCGAATTAACTTGGTTACCTTCCACCGCACCAGCATTCGGCAGAATTGCGGTGGTAGGAATTGGTTCAGTCGGTAATGGAATCTCGGGAGCAAATGCTGCCAGAGATATTTTTGCGACTCTGTCGCGTCAGCTTAGATCTCGTGACGCAAAGACTGTACTCATCGCTATGGAGCCACTCGCTAATGCAATCGGCAGTGCTGAGCTGGCAACTCAAACAGTTACAGAAGCCTTGATTTTGGGGCTGTATCGATTCGACAAACACCATACGAATAACAAGGACATCCCAAAGTATTCGCTTGGCCGAATGACTCTTGCGCTTGGTGGACGACGGGCGGCAAGAGCCATTGAGAATGCTCATGCAAAAGGGATGGCGATGGGAAGTGCTACCAACTTTGCACGAGATCTCGCGAATACACCAGCAAATCTTATGACCCCCACTATTATCGCGGAGAAGGCACGGGAGCTGGCGGAGACAAAAGGGTTTGAAATTGAAATTCTCGAAAAGTCCGATGCCCAGCGACTAGGCATGGGTTCATATTTGTCGGTCGCGAGTGGCTCTCATCAACCGCCTAAGTTCATAGTCATGAGGTACAGAAACGGAGGACGCAAAGCCCACGTTGCGCTTGTCGGCAAAGGGATCACTTTCGACACCGGCGGAATATCATTGAAACCTCCTGGAGGAATGGAGGCCATGAAATACGACATGACCGGCGCAGCCACAGTAATTGCAACGATCGGGGCTGTGGCCGAACTCGGCCTCGAAGCAAATGTCCTCGCGATTGCGCCTTGCACAGAAAATATGCCGGGCGGATCAGCTACAAAGCCTGGTGATGTTGTTTACGCAATGGATGGCCAGTCTATTGAGGTCATCAACACGGACGCAGAGGGGCGATTAGTTCTGGCAGATGGGATCGCATATGCGCGATCGCTAGGCAAGCCTTCTGCAATAATCGATGTGGCTACTCTGACTGGTGCTATGGGGGTTGCTCTGGGTGACTACAGGATAGGTGTATTTTCAAATCAAGATGCCCTATTTAGACAGTTGGAGCAAGCATCAGCAAAGACTAACGAGCTGCTCTGGAGGATGCCGATCGATGATTACTACGGCAAGCAAATCAAAAGCGATGTGGCTGATATCAAGAATACTGGTGGCCGTCTCGCCGGATCCATCACTGCTGCCAAATTCATAGAAGCCTTTGTTGGTGATGTTCCGTGGGCCCACTTAGATATCGCAGGGGTCATGGCTGCAAATAACGACCGTGGAATTAAAGTGAAAGGCAGCAACGGCACTCCAGTCAGATCACTTGTCGAGTTTATTGCTGCACGAGGGTGACGATTGCTGACCTGATGCAAAATCAACAGACTGCCGACCATTTCACCGGCTTAGCGGGGGTTATCATTTGGACCTCGGTCTCCAAATTTGAGGCTATGCGCGATTTCTATACCCGCAAACTGAACCTACAGCCGCTGCACAGCCGTGCTCAATTTATTAACTTCGCGTGGGGAGACTCGCCGTCCGACATCCGGTTAACAGTAACCGTTCATTCTGGAATCACCGGAACAAATAAAGATCCCAACAGGGTAATGGTCAATTTTTATGTTACGGATATATGGTCTGTATCGGAAGAACTCAAAACCCGAGGAGTTGTATTCACGAGACAACCTGAGCAGGAATCCTGGGGCGGCTGGATTGCGACATTCCAGGATCCCGACATGAATACTCTTCAGTTACTACAGCCTGCCCTTTGAGGAGTAAAAGTAGCGCTGGCGGCACCACTATAGCTTGCAGCAACCAAGATATATAGTAAGAAACATCAGAGTTGGCACAAAGTACAGGAAACTCCATGAGAATTGGTATCGATTTCGACGACACACTCAACGACTATCGAGGGCTACTAAGAAAGCTCGTGCAGCAGCGTTTCGGTAAAGAGCTCAAGAAGGGCGAGACGCTGGCCTCAACTATTGGCGAAGACAACAGCCAAGCACTCGTGACAGAAATATTAGAAACCGATCTTTCGTTACAACTTGAACCCCGACCTGATTCCGTAGGCGTACTCCAACGATTAATCGCTCATGATCACGAGATAATCATTTTGACAGCGCGTTATGACCGCGAGGTACTCTTCATCGACCAGTGGCTAAATTCTCGTGACCTGACCGCTAATATCTATCCGACTAACAGAGAAGATAAAGGCCCTATCGCACGTGAGCTGGAGCTAACTGCCCACCTCGACGACATGCTGGCGCAAATCAACACCTTTACTCCAGACATTGCCACCGTACCCGTTCTCATAGCAGGCGGATGGATGCCTACCAGCATTGCTGGCGGCAGCGGTGCGTCAACTAAGATGGCAGACCACGTAAGATCAGTGGACGGCTGGAAAGAGTTTGAGTCGCTACTCCAAACCCTTTCCTAGCTATTCAGTAATTAAGACGCCAGAGTGAATTCACCCGTGGCAACCCGCTCACATGCACGGCCTAAACGTTTCGAAGCTTCTTCCAGATCTTCAAGCCGCGCCCACGAATATGCCAGTCGGATATTCTGAGTGTCCATTTCATCCTGATTAGGAAAAAACGCATAGCCCGCAGGTGCGATCAGACCCTCCTCAACAGCCGCAGCCTGGACACTTTGCGGATCTAGTCCATCTCGTAAATTAACCCACATGAAGAACCCACCCTCGGGTTCTTTGAAAGTTATGTAGGGCTCACAATAGGTCCGCAGGCCATTGGCTAAAGCCCTGCACTTGTCTCGGTAAAGACCCCGCATCTCCTCGATATGGCTATCAAGTTCACCAGATGACATGAAATCAGCAAGCATATAGTGCAAGAGTGGAGAATTTCCCATGTCGAATCTCATCCGTAAAACATGATCCAGAACTCTCGGATCACCGTGAATCCAACCCACCCTCAAGCCTGTTGCAATGATTTTGGAGAATGTCCCTACCGATATCACTCCATGGCACTCGGACATAGTGGACAAATCCTTAGGCAAGCTGGTCTCTGGAAATCGGAGCTCACTATATGCCTCATCATCGACGATCAAAATTTGGTGCTTCGCCGCAATCCTCAGTAATTCGTTCCTACGGTCCTCCGACATCGTAATCCCAGCGGGATTATGGAAAGTTGCAATTGTATAGATTAGTTTTACGCGGACACCATTCTTTTCAACTTCCTGTATTCTGTCCTCGAGTAAATCAGTGCGCATCCCTTCACTGTCTATAGGGACGGTGACTACATTGGCTTGGTGTCCTTTGAAAGTACGCACCGAACCAGAAAACGTCGGGCGCTCGGTAATGACCGTATCACCCGGGGACAAGTAGGCCCGGCATACTAGGTCGATCGCTCCGGCACTCCCATTCGTTAGCAAAAAGTGGTCAGCGGTAACGTTAGAGCCTCGTTCACGATTGAATCTCCTGGCCATTTCATCCCTTAGGTGTTCGTACCCGATGCCGCCCCCGTAGCGAAGTGGTTCGTCACTTTCAACATCAATCGATCGAGACATTGACTGGATAAGCTCATCTCTTGGCAGAGATACAGGATCAGGAATCCCGCCACCAAGGGTGATCGGCGGCACTCGGGGTTCCAAATCCGCGGGAAGGCCCCAATCAGTCGCTGAGCCTCTCGACAGAAATTTAGCGCCCTCCGAAGCGAGTTCGTCCAGATCGTACTCGGACCATATTGCTTTTAGCTCATTGGCAATGCTCATGTGTGACCCTATCGCTACTTTCCATATTCAAAGTATTGACAAATCCTAGTCGTAAACTCCCCTCAGCATCAAGAGACAGGCTACGAAGAACCAAAGCGTGTCTCCGTATATCTACTTTCGAATCGATTCGAACGACTTACCTAAAAGCTCTATTGCATCGGCCAGATCGTCTTCAGATAATGTCGAAAAAACAAGTCGAACTCTACTATCACTCTCGGGGTCATCCTCGAGGTAGTATCCACTTCCAGCAGACACCGCTACGCCAAATTCCCTCGCCTTACTAACAATTGAACTCGCCGAAATACCGTCACGTAATCTCAGCCAATGGAAAAACCCCCCTTTCGGTTCATCAAATTCCACAAACCGTCCGCAGTATTTTATAAGAGATTCACTGGCCGCATCCCTGCGTGCGCGGTAGATAGAGAGTATTTTTGAGAGATGCGACTCATACTCGTCGGAGGACACAAATTCGTATATAGCTCTTTGAACCAAGGGAGAGGATGCATTATCCAGCCTCATAAATCGCAGGGATCTAGTAATGTCCGGAGATGCCATTAGATAGCCGCTCCTAAGTCCTGTAGCAATAGTTTTTGAAAAGGTACCGCAGTAAATAACACCCTCCCCGCCCGCCATTTCGAACAATGAGTCCGGGGGGGCACCGCTCAGATCAACACCGGCATATGCACCATCTTCAATGACTAGCACTTTGTAATCCTGTGCAATCTGCAGGATTTCCTTGCGTCTCTCCACAGGCATCAATACTGAGGAGGGATTGTCATAGTTCGGGATCAGATAGATTGCCTTAACTCTAATATTCTCATCCTGGCATTTTTCTAAGACCAATTTTAACGAATCGCCGGTTATTCCCGAGGCATCTTGTCGAGCCGCAAATACTGATGCACCACGAGCGGTGAACGTCCTAATGGCCCCTGGATAGCTGGGTGCACCCACGATGACCCCATCGCCCTTATCGAAAAATGCCGAGGCGATATTATCCAGACCATGAGCCGAGCCGGACACCATTGTGACCCAATCGTCATTAATACCCGCTACAGAATCCGCATATTTGTGAGCTATGAATGCTTTCAGAGCAGGAAAGCCAAAGTGAATAGTGTCGTAAGTAAGTGACTCCTCAGGGTTAGACTCTAGAATCCTCGTAAATGCCCGGCCCAAAGCTTCGGATGGAAGCGAATTCGGGTCAGGTACCCCGGCATTTAAATCATATTTAAGATCGGACAGCGCAGTCGGTCTCTTCAGCAGGCCAAATATCTCTGAACTATCTGGGTGAAAATCACGGCCACTTTCAGACACTTCTATTCACCGCCGTCTTCCATAGCAATCACCTGCGTTAACTTTGGTCGCGGCGTTCAGCCCTGACCACCAACCGTTGGCTGTAAGTACGTGTGCTGGCATCAAATTCGCCGCCACACGTGTAAATAGTAATACTTTCTACCGGTACGTCAGCGCTCCACATTTCCCTCCACGAGTCTGCGCTGGCATCAAGCTCCCTCTGCCACACCACCTCATACTCGTAGATCTCTCCATCAACGTGCACTTTCACTAAGTCGCCCTCGGCCAGAAAACGAAGGTTTTGGAATACTCCGGGTCCGCGATACCTGACGCCCGCGTAAGCGACCGCGGCGTTGTAGTCCACGTGTCCAGCAAAAATCGCATTTTCGCCCGAACCCGGCATCCCGCCAAGACGGCTCCATTGGCTCAAGTCATAGAGCGCAACGTCTGCTGGGCCATATGGGTTTGGCATATCCGTACCTATCGGCACAAACTGCTCACAGACCTGACTATAGACACCTATTTTCGGGATCTCAAGCAACGTCCCTTCGGCGCAATCTTGATGGTACCCATACTTTGTCACAAACTCGCCGAGATTAGAGATAGTGTTCGGGTTCGTCGGCGTTGCTGTCTCTGCTGGTACTGTCGTGACTTCAACAGTACTCGAATCGACACTGATCACCGAAGTAGAATCCGGTTGGATCAGGCTGGTGTCTGCCTCCACCCCGCACCCACTCGCCAGAGCCACCACTAGCGACAAAATGATTATCTTCGCATACTTCCGGCTGCGCATAGTTCTAAAAATTACAACTCTGTTTTTCATGGATATTCAAATTCCTGA
Organism: Dehalococcoidia bacterium UBA2979; assembly: GCA_002348225.1. Taxonomy (GTDB): domain Bacteria; phylum Chloroflexota; class Dehalococcoidia; order UBA2979; family UBA2979; genus UBA2979. Next base: position 16,150 of record DEAP01000031.1, on the reverse strand, counting down.
TGTCCAAGCTACAATTCATCATACCTCAGCTGGTCTGTCACCCAATAGCCAGCGAGAAGATCAGGAAATGAGAAAGTATGAGCCCATCCCCACTTGACGGAATTAAAGTACTTGAATTCACACAAATTATCGCTGGGCCTCTCGGTTGCCAGTTCCTTTCGGATCTCGGGGCTGAAGTAATCAAAGTCGAGCCCCTCGGCGGAGAACCATGGAGACTCGCTGCCCAATTCATACCTACTGAGTCAAAAACTTTCATTGGACTAAATCGCGGTAAAAAATCACTGGCAATTAACTTGCAGGCCGAAGATTCTCAGCAGGTTATCCACCGCCTAGTCAAAGACATAGACGTCGTCGTTATCAATTATCGCCCTGACGTGGCTCAAAGGCTGGCTATCGATTATGAAACCCTCTCGGCAATCCGCCCAGACCTCATTTATTTAGACAATACGGCATGGGGTAGAGAAGGCTCGCTTGCAGACCGGCCTGGCTACGATATAGTCGTCCAGGCTTTTAGCGGCATGATGTCCTCTGTAGGCAAGGTTAATGAGCAAGGTGCCCCACAAGTAGGACCAGCATACGCGGACACAACGACTGGATACTCTATCTGCGCCGGAGTCTTGGCAGCTCTCTTTCACCGAGAGCGAACAGGAGAGGGTCAGCGGGTCGAAACAAGCCTTCTCATCAATGCGCTAACCACCCATATGAGTCAATTTCAAAGCCTCCCTGTGGCCGACCAGCAGCAACGGGATGAATTCCTTCATGCACTCGAGACAGCTAGGGCTGAGGGGACAACTTACGGAGACTTCCTACATACTCGCGATGCTATCGTGAAAACCGCAGCGTTAGGAAACGTGTACTATCGGGTTTTTGAAACTGCTGATGGTGCAATTGCTCTTGGTGCACTCTCGGCCAGCCTTCGTGAAAAAATAAGAAAATCGGTTGGCTTTGAGCACAACCGCGATGAACCCGAGTACGACCCACTCAACCCTGCTCAGCAAATAATAGATCAGCAAGTGACAGATACTGTGGAAAAATTGATGAAAACAAGGACAACCACCGAATGGGAGCAAATACTGACCGACGGCGGCGTCCCATGCGCCCCTGTCAAATTCGTGCAGGAGCTACTTTCCGATCCCCATGTCCGAGCAAATGACTACGTTATAGAACTCGAGCACGATCTGGCAGGCCCTATATTCATGCAGGCCCCTCCATGGAAAATGTCGAAGTCGACACTCGACCCCTCAACAGCTAGTCCACCGCTCGGCCGTGATAATGATTCGCTCCTGAAACAAATTGGCTACTCTGCTGATGAAATTGAGGACCTGCGATCAAATGGGGCTATCCTGTAGTTGCTTAACAATAATCCGAGGAGGCTCACAATATGCCCGAGTTCATTATGGCAACAAAGCAGGACGGAATAGGCCGTTTGGTGCTTAATCGGCCGGACAAGCGAAATGCTATTAACGAGCCGATGGCCTCAGAAATAATCGAATGCATGGCGGATTTTGACTCAGATCCGGCCGTAATTGTGATTATTATCGAGGGCACCGAGGGGTCTTTCTGTGCAGGCGCTGATATGAGTGAAGCAAACGCCGCTTATCGACGCGGTGAACGCCGCTTCAATCCCTCGCAAGAAGCAGCCAATCGAGTGGGTGCCTCGGAAAAACCTACAATTGCTGCAATCAATGGACCAGCCTATGGTGCGGGTGCTGCACTTGCTTGCGCCTGCGATATTCGGGTGTGTAGTGATTCGTCACGGTTTCGATTCCCAGGTGCTGAGTACGGACTAGTCGTAGGTGCAGCCGCTCTCCCTCAAATCGTCGGCGGGCCAATGGCGAAAGAACTAATCTTCACATCCCGTGTGATCCAAGGCTCAGAAGCAAAGGATATTGGTCTGGTCAATGCCAGCGTGCCGGAAGGGGCATTCAGTAGCCAAGTAAATGAGATTGCTCTACAGATCGCCCAAGCGTCTCCTCTTGCCTTGAAATGGTCGAAAGCTACAATCAATGCATCGCTAAATGGTGGTGACGCGTCAGGAATGGAAGTGCAGGCAGACCTGCTCCTTCGTGGAGGGCCCGACCACCAATCACGCTTTGGGGATGCAACAAAAAAGGTCACAGGTAAAAACTAATTGAGGGGGAGATAATATGACTGAAGGTGGACCAGGTCCAGAAGAGGCAGAACGCGTCCGAGGATATCTCCTCGCTCAGGGGACTAAATATTCATGGGAGGAGCTTTGGCCTCGAATAGTTGGGACTCGCGCAGCGCTTATCGACTCATTAGCGGGCGTATCAGATGAGCAAGGTAGCTGGGAGCCAGGAACTGGCGAAGGTGAAGAGGCCTGGGGGATTACACAAATCGTACGGCATGTTATTTCAGCTGGTGACAGCACTCTCTCATCCACCGAAGCTTTGGCAAACGGAAAACGGCCACCAGAGAGAGCTCCCGATAACCTGGAGCACAAAACATTATCGGCCCTCATGCCAGACCTGATCGATTCTTCCGAGCGACTAGCCACCATCCGTACGAGAGTTCCTGCCGAACCGAATATGATAGAGACTTCCCCCCACAGTTTTTTCGGCGAACTGACTTCAAAAGCATGGTTCCTGTTTTTACGGGTTCATGACACAGACCATCTTAACCAAATAAATGCTGTCAAAGAGATGGATGGCTATCCGACGAGATAGCCTTGATAGGAAACATAATGACTGATTCGCCAACCAACTTCACCCCCTCCGAGCCAAGCACAGTGCACCACCTGGCAGCACAGGTGGTGGAAGCTTGCACTGCTCAGGGGCTTCGGCTGGGCACTGCAGAATCGACGACCGGTGGTCTTCTCGGCCATCTCCTAGTTTCGGTTCCAGGGGCGTCGAAAGTTTTTATCGGTGGCGTGGTTGCGTATCACGGACACCCGAAAATGAATTTGCTCCATGTAGAAAGAGCAACTCTCAAGGAATACGGATCGGTCAATACTCATACCACCTTAGCAATGGCTGAAGGGGCACTTGAGCAACTTGAGGTTGACATTGCACTCGCCGAGAGTGGTATCGCAAGCCCAACTGACAATCCGGATCGGCCGGGGGGCCTATATTCACTCACGATGCTACATGCGGACTCTAGCGAAAAGAGCGAGCTGGTTCGTATTTCAGGTGACCGCTCAGAAACGATGTATGGAGCGGCAGAGATACTTTTCGGCTGGGTCCTCGAATATATCCGAAACAGCTGATTTAAGCCAAGGTTCCGACCTCACGAAGCCCTAGGATCTCCGCATCGCTGTAGCCGGCAAGCTTCGCGTAATTGTCGGTGTCTCGCCCGAGAGGCGGCGATGCATCGGTCGAGAGTGGAGTGGCAGACATCTTGATAATCGGTCCTACCTGAGTTTGAGGGCCTGTTAAATCATGATCGAGCTGTACCAGCATATCGTTTGCTAGTACCTGCGGGTCCGTCAGCATATCCTCGGGGAAATTAACCGGGCCTCCCGGAACTCCCTCCTTATCTAAAATTTCCATCCACTCCTCGGTCGTCTTTGACCTCACAAATACTTCAAGAGCTTGCACCTGCTTCGTCGCGTTCTCTATCCATTCTGGCGTGGCTGAAGCCAGATCAGGGTCAGCCCAGCCTAAGAAATCAGTCTGTAAAGCCGTTCTAACCTTCGCCCACAGACTCGAAGACAGCGCTCCCACAGCTATAGCACCATCCTTGGTTTGATAAGGGCGGTAATAAATGTTCGCTATCCCGGCTAAAAGTCCTGAGATTCCTCCGCTTCGCGTTTCCAGAAGATCAACATAACTAGCATTCTCTGCGCGCTTCTTTGCAACAGCCTCACGGCTCGCGTATGCCCCAGACTGAGAGTCTGCTAAAGGCAGGTCAAAAATAGACGACGACTGGAATGACAACGCTGTCTGTAAAAGAGTAGATTCGATCATCTGACCCGCCCCAGTTCGTTCTCGGTGGAACAGAGCCGCCGTTATCCCCCAAGCCAAAGCTAGGCCAGTTCCATAATCGGCTATCGCGGTCGAGCTGATTGTTTTTGGCTCGCCCGCCTCTCCAAGTTTCCCCTCTGCTGCCATCATTCCTGACACTGCCTGAACTACTACGTCATAACCGGGTCGGTGTGACCACGGTCCGCTCCTTCCGAACGCGGTGTTGTCTGCGTATATCAAGTCTGGCTTGATAGCAGAAAGTGTCTCATAGTCGATCTGCAGGCGTCTCGCAACGTCTGGGCGATAATTAACAAGCACCACATCGCAATGTGGCACAAGCCTTGCGATCAATTCCTGAGCGGCGGGCTGCTGTAGCGCGATTGCTAGTGAGTTCTTGCCTCTATTCAAGCTTTGGAAGTATTTCGCCTCACCCGGATAAAACTGCGAAAATTGACGCCACGGCTCTCCCTCAGGTGGCTCAACTTTGATAACCTCAGCACCCATCTCAGCCAAATTCTGACAGGCATATGGGCCAGCAATTATCTGCGAAAATTCCAGTATCCGTATTCCCTCTAATGCACCTGCCATGATTACCCCCTCATTGCACGAACCTCAGTTGTCTATCCTAGAACTATATCGAATAATTTTGCAAAGCCTTGCTATCCTAATTAGACAGGAAACTTCTGGCAGGAGTGGTATGAACGGAAAGATTTTATCTGAATACGAGGCTCGGCACCCCAAGTCAAAAAGCCTGGCTGGCCGTGCTGAAGGCTTGTTCCCGTCAGGTGTCACCCACGATGCGCGTGCGTTCTTTCCTTTTCGTATATATGTTGATCATGCACAAGGTGCTCGTAAATGGGATGTCGATGGGAATATGTATATTGACTACATAGGTGGTCACGGTTCACTACTGTTGGGTCACAGGCATCCGGAGGTGATGGAGGCCGCCTCATCAGCCGCAGGGAAGGGGACTCATTTCGGCTCGTCACATCTTTATGAGCTCGAGTGGGCCGAACAGGTTATCGATCTCGTCCCCTGTGCACAAAAAGTTCGATTCACCTCCTCCGGTACAGAGGCTACGATGATGGCTCTGCGATTGGCCCGTGCATATACCGGTAGAGACCGTGTTATAAAATTCGCGGATCATTTTCATGGATGGCACGATATTGTTGTGGGAAGGCAATCCAATCAAGAAGCCACTCCTACTTCCATTGGAGTTCCTGATTCGTTCTACGATTCATTAACGGTCCTCCCACCCAATGACACGACGCTGCTAGCCGATGCATTGTCCTCACGAGATGTGGCTGCAGTTATTATCGAACCTACCGGGGCACATTGGGGTATGCATCCCGTAGCAACAAATTTCTTACGCCAAATTCGAGACTTAACAGAGAAAACTGGCACGCTCTTTATTATGGATGAGGTGATCACAGGTTTTCGGGCATCGAAGGGCGGAGCGCAGGAGCGCTATAGCATAACCCCCGATCTCTCGACTCATGCCAAAATCCTCGCCGGTGGCTTCCCCGGAGGATGCGTCGCCGGACCAAACTCAATTCTCGACATCCTCGAACTACGAGAGTCAGATCAACACTGGAACAAAGAGGAACGGGTTGCTCATCAAGGCACCTATAACGGTAATCCCGTATCTGCTGCTGCCGGAACGGAGACTCTTCGCATCATTTCCAAGGGGAATCATACCGATCAAGCTGAAAAGTCAGCCTCTTTACTTGTGAACTCTCTTGAAGTCTTATTTCAGGCCAAGTCCGTAGACGCATCAGCGTGGAATGTGTCGAGTATGTGGCACCTCAATATGGGCGCTGGTGGAGTTCGGCCCGACGACGCAGAGGCAGATCCTCCGTATGAGCCAGCAGGAATCGCGCCGGATCTCATGCATCCGCTGCGACTCTCACTTTATAACCACGGTGTTGATCTCATGGCTGATGGCGGAATGGTGTCTTCAGCTCACGGACAGGAAGAGATAGACCTGACTGTTGATGCATTTTCTAGTGCAATTGACGAGCTTCGCGACGAAGGTCTATTGGAGTAAACACATGCCTGATGCATTGCCCGAAGAAGAGGTTCTTTCCAGATTATCGGAAGGATTAAGTAGTTGGGTGTACTCCGACGGGCACATAACCAGAGAATTTCTTTTCTCAGACTTTATTGCCGCCAGTGCATTTCTTACTTCTGTAATGATTGTGACACAGGAAGTAGATCATCATGCCGAAATCTGGAATGTTTACAACAAAGTTAGGCTGACACTTTGGTCTCATGACGCCGGCGGTGTAACTGAACGCGATCTACACCTCATGGCGCGCATCGACGCTCGTTATCTGGACTAAATCAGATCTGGATCATCCGCCCGCAAGCCGAAAAGTGACCAGCCCGGTCGGTTAGCCATAGGGCCGTCCCCTTGAATCAGAAGCCCTTCATCGTTCTCAGAGTTTAGGGTCAACTCAATCGCCCACCGCGACAAGCCCTGAACTCCTTCGATTTGCGACATCTCCTCTAGTGAGTAAAAACCCGCATTCGCTATTTCGTCGCCATCCCACTCAGGCTCACCTGCCACGTAATCAAGCGCAAATACAATATAGACATTAGCGGATGGGCCTCCCGCCGTCCCTCCTAATGAGTGCCGGAACGCCACGGCACGATTAACCTTCGCAGTAACTCCAGCCTCCTCCATGACTTCCCGCGCAACGCCTTCTGTTATCACTTCATCTTGTTCAACGTAACCACCAGGAAGTTGCCATGTTCCCGCGAATGGCTCCCATCCTCTCTGCACGAGCAATGCCTTCCCGTCTCTAAGCACAACTCCGGCACAACCGATCGACGACTCGCCGAAGAAAACAAATTTACAGTCCGGTGCCGTGCACGACGGTCGATCCCGCCCACCCTCCGGGCGCCACTCGAGATAAGCTGCGCACCTTGGGCAATATTTCATATTCTCAGGAAGCGGTGCGTTAATCATGAAGACCCTTTCAGTAATTAATATTTAGAGCCTTCCGGCCCCAAAATCGAATTTACCCCTCGCGATGGATAGGCGAAGGATATCAGAAGCCCCGCCAGTGAATCGAAGGGATCTGGCTCGCCGGTAAAGCTTCTCAAGGGGTTCTCCTTGTATTAAAGACTGACCGCCAGCTAATTGGATTGCTGTGTCTACTACATGACCAATCATCTCTGTGCAAAACACCTTCGTCGCGGTAGCTTCATTCATTATTTCCTCGACTGACTCGGCCACCTCAGCCAATCGAGCCGTCCTATATAGAGCCGAGCGGGCTGCGTATAGCTCTATCCGCAAATCCGCATAGCGCAGCCGTACCCCCTCCCTGTCTGCCAATCGGGATCCCGAGCGATGACCCTGCATAAGCCTTTCGGTAATATGATCCACCGTCCATAGACCCATACCGCAAGCCAAGGCTGATACCTGCAGTCGCTCCTCGCCGATATTGCCCATCGCCCTCGGCATTCCTTCGCCAATTGAACCAATAACATTACGCATTGGCACGATAACTCCGTTAAACTTCAACTCGACGTGATCTCCACCTTCCATCGACCGGAATTCCCGAGCGATCTCGAGACCGGGGGAATCCTTATCGATAATCACCATTGCTGGTCCTGAATCACCTTCATCATCGCCTTCAACATTTACAAGTGCCGCATAAAACGATGCGTGCGCACCACCGGTAACGAAAGATTTTTGCCCTGTTATCTTGAGATCTGTTCCTGCGACCGTTGCATATGTCTGCTTCTGCGGGGCATCAGGGCCTGAGGGCTCTGTGAATGCAAAAGACCAGGATTTCTCCCCTGCAACAACTGGCTCAAGGTACTCTGCCCTAGCCTCACCCGTTAAATTTCTGAGTAGCCCGGGGTCAGCGCCAAATACATAGCCACTCCCTGGCAGGTTGGCCGCAGCTATGGTCTCCCTAGCGATTGTGAGCGCCATAGGCCCAGCCCCAGTCCCACCCAACTCCTGCGGCTGGGTCAACTGGAATATGCCGTACTCTTTCGATTTCGCTACGACTTCCTTCCTCAGCACCTCCGGTTGAAGTTCGGGAAGGACGCCGAGAACACCTACAAGCTCATCGAGCCTAGTCTTCAGTTCTTGATATTCTTGGTCTAAAAATTCAGGCATGCTGCCCGCCTTAATGTTGGTCAACTCAGTGCCCTTAGATTACTACGTTCACCAAGATCGACCCGGAGAATATTTCGTGCTGATTGTTAATTAAATGTGAAAAAGATACGCAAATCTTCCTGAAAGGGCTTGCGAGGATCGCCCCAACTGTCGTACTTTCATGAAGCGAAATCTTGTGACCGAATTGGCACATTATTCCGACAAACATTTAGGGCGGGGAAATCCCTAAATCAGTAAATTTACAACCCTGATTATGTTCAGGGTTGCCGCTCGCTCTGATGAAGGCGCAGAGCTTGCTTCGGTAAAAGGGGAACGAACATCACTAATCATATTACCCGACACCAAGAAGAAGCTGCTGCTGACATCTGGGAGCAAACGTCTTTACAGTTACGTAAACGGATTGGCAGACAACTTTGGGAAACGTGGTTTGCCGACGCGCACATAGCCAAGTTCAATGACTCGGCTATCGTCGTCGAGGCGTCCCCGTTAGCTGTCGAAAGTATCAAGAAACGCTGGATGACCGACCTCCGTGAGTCACTATCTCTTTCCGGTGGCGACGGCAGGAGCCTCAAGCTAAGAGGAATTGACACAGAACGGGATGAGCCTGGGCATAAACCACCAACACCTCAAAGCGATGACGGCGGGAACCTCAACTCCCGATTAACTTTTAAATCATTCGCCGAAGCCGACAGCAATTCTTATGCTCTAGGTCGAGCCAAGGCACTCGCCCTTGGGAATTCTCTTGAATATAGTCCACTGCAGTTGACTGGCCCAGCCGGTATGGGCAAAACTCACTTACTTCACGCGATCGCCCATGAACTTAGCAATGCGGGGCGAAAGGTAACGTTGGCAACCGCTGAAGAATACACTTCCGACTTTGTCAGTGCGGTCAGTGGCAGAGACGGTAAAGGAAAACAGAATAAAATATCTGACTTCAAAGCCAAATATCGCAAGATAGATGCTCTACTGATCGACGGGCTTGACTTTTTTGACAGCAGGTCCAAGCCAAAGTCAGCTCTCGAACTCGCTGAAATCCTTAATGAATTGGACTCGAAATCCAAATTGGTGGTGATCACGTCACGCAAGAACCCCCTCGGTCTAAAGCTCCATGAGGAATTAAAAAATAGACTGCAGGGGGGGCTGCCAGTTCGCCTCTCCCAACCAAGCCAGGACGATGCCACCGTTATCGTCCGCCATTTAGCCAAGACGAAAGGAATTAAAAATCTATCCGTCGAAGCTGCTGCCACCTTGGCTCGCCGTCGTGGATCGAATGTGGCTCGCCTCGTCTCCGGCATAAATGAACTAAGCGCTTACCTCGAGTATTACGGCCGAGAGCCAACCTCTGATAATGTTGCATCTGCTCTCGAAATGAGCTCGCCCGCACCAGAAGGCGCCATTGAACCTAGCATCGTCGCTCAGGTTGTTTCTGACTATTTCGATCGATCTTGGGACGAAATAACCTCAGGCCGTAGGACTCATGATTTGACCGTTCCAAAGCACATAGCCATGTATTTCCTGCGCCAGGTCTGTGGCCTATCTGTACACCAAACTGTGCGTTTCGTAGGGCTCAAGCATCATTCAGCTGCATCGCGGGCTGTTGAAGAAATTACCAAGAAAATACAGTCCAGTCCTCGTGACAGAGACGAAATAGCTAGCCTGCACGAAAAGATTAACGAGGCCGCTTAGTCAACACTTCCGTACAAGCCCTCGCGTCTAATTATTTCAAGCACACCTTCTGCAGTCTCCTGCCCGGAGCCTAGAATTCCTGTATCGCCAATGTGTTGCCGATAGCTAGTTGACGAATCCGAAAAAGCAGCCATGCTAATCGGGTCAATAAAAGACTGCACCTCTGGAATTAATCCAACCAATTCCTTTCCAGCCCTCGGTTCAACGCCGTCTCGCCCAGCCACCGCCAGTCTCGCACAACGCACTATCTCACTGGGGCTATGCCAATAGGCCATGTCTGACAATGCATCCGCACCGAGTATGAACCATAGATCCTTCCCAGGATCTTCGGCCTTTATACGCTTGAGCGTTTCAGCGGTATAAGTCGGTTCTGGATTTAACGCTTCTAGATCCGAAACTTTTGCCCAGCTAATATTCTGCACGGCTGCTGCTACCATCTCCATCCTGACAGCTGCCGGCGACACCTTGCTTTGAGATTTCCTCCACGGGTTGCCAGCCGGCATAAAAATTACGCTCGAGAGTTTGAGTTGCTCTCGGGCAGCGGCGGCCAACTCCAGATGTGCTCGGTGAGGCGGATCAAAAGTGCCACCAAGCACTCCTACTCGATCATCCATCAGCCCATTTCCCAATCAACGCTAACGCTCCCAAACCGGACACTGTCGCCGTCGGAAACCCCAGCTCTGCGCAACTCTCTATCAAGACCTAGCCGTCTCATCCGATCAAAAAACTCGGCCCGTGCTTCATCATGACTGAGATCGAGTGTTGACGCCCACCATACCGCTGTGTCTCCTAAAACATCGACGTTTGAATTCTCGTCACGCGTGACTCTAAACTTCTCCCTTTCAAGGGGTGCTGGCTTCAATTGAATGGCTGGCGGGTCATTTGCGGAGGTCGACCTGATTTGCTGCAGAGCCATATCAGCTAATTCTTGCAACCCCGCCCCGGTAAGGCCCGATATGGATGCGCGTTGCCGGCAACGCTTCTCGAGCTCCTCATCCAGCAACTCAATCTGCACTGCACTATCTTCGATATCTACTTTGTTCAGGGCATATATAACTGGCTTGTCAGCTAGTCCGTTACCGAATTCTGATAATTCTCGATCAATTAGCTCAATATCATCTAACGGATCATCAGCGCTCATATCCACCACATGTACGAGCACTTTTGTTCGCTCAATATGGCGCAGAAAGTCGTGACCAAGCCCGACGCCTTCACTAGCGCCATCTATTAACCCCGGCATGTCAGCTGCCACGAAGGAGTCATAATTGGTATACACCACTCCAAGATTTGGCTCCAGCGTCGTAAATTCGAAGGCTCCTATCTTTGGTCTCGCCCTTGACCACCCAGTTAACAGAGTCGACTTACCTGCGTTGGGTAGTCCGACTATCCCCACATCCGCCAACAGCTTTAATTCAATCTGGATAAGTCTCTCTTGCCCATCCATCCCGTTTTGAGCAAATGTTGGTGTCTGGCGCGTCGACTTAGCAAACCTCTTATTACCTCTGCCACCTCTGCCACCTCGCGCAATAACATGGGCCTCACCGGGCACATCTAGATCTGCTATACGGTTACCACTTTCATCAACTTGCTTCAGGATTTTTCCTGGCGAGCCCACAGTCTCTGAAATATCCCATATCACCGATCCGACAGGGACCAAAATTGTGGTGTCCGCACCACCCGCGCCATGACGCTGTTTCGTATTGCCCGCCTTACCGTCTTCGGCATTCACAAATCTAGTGTTTGAGTATTGTTGGAGCGTACTTAGCCCCTCCGTAGCCACAAAGATAACGTCGCCGCCGCGGCCGCCATCGCCGCCATCCGGGCCGCCACGCGGTACGAATTTTTCCCTGCGGAACGACACATGCCCATCACCACCTCGACCACCTCGCACATTGAAGTTAACCACATCAAGCATATTATTCCTCTCAAATACGCTTTGTGTTTTAGCGTTGATGAGTTTTTTCGATCTATTTGATTATATTTATTAGATTAGATAGTAGTAGTAGAACATGTGCTTTTGTGAATGAAGGAGGCTGGCGGGGCGAGGAAACAGCCAGAGTAAGGAATATCGCCTTGGACCAGAATGTGTGTGTTATGTGTGACAGTTGTGCATGGATTACAGGACAAGTTAACGCTGGGGAGATTCGGCCAAGCTGCACGGTAGGGTTCCGCGCGCAAGAAAAAAATACGCACATTTTTAGAGCAGAAAGAGGCGGCTTTGACACAATCACCACAATTCAATTCCCTGAAGAAGGTGTGTTCTCCGGCATAACGTATCCGTCGGGAGGCTTGCCACCGATCATGGATACTCGTGGAATGGGTGGGAGCAGAAAGGGCCTTAGTCCTGCGTTATGCACGTATTCAAAGCCGGAATTCTTCGCAACATCAATGAGACTATTTATTGGGCGAAGGTGCGGTGGCGAAACGTACTGGGACAGCACTCCCGAATTCCAGCGATTGAGAAGTTTACTGTTGGAAGGACCAAATTCCCAGACAACCATCAGGCCGCCGGGTGCTAAAACGCGATGGATTTCTGAGAATAGAAGTAGGAGATCGGGCTCATCTAAATGTTTAACGACATAACCGGCGGTCACGAGGGAGAAGGTATTGGTTGCGAACGGTAGGTTTGTGCCAGATGCCTCAACGTATCTATTGGTGTCGTCGTTCGAGTCGGCAAGCCGCAAGGCGTTGTGAGATAAGTCGACACCAACAGAAGGTAATGTCGCACCTACTCGACTATTGAGGTGCTTCACGAGGGCGCCAGCCCCGCAACCAATATCTAGGTGAACCATGGTGGAATCAAGTTGGAGTTCCTCAGCTAGACGGACTAGTGGTGTCGATGCCAGCCAGAGACCGAGGGGCCCAAACAGTAGACGGGCTGAGAGACCTTTTGGCCCGCCTGAGCCGAACCATGTGTTGTATTCGGCTTTAGCGCGCTGCAGTGAGGTCATTGGTGGCTAAGCTTCGGAAGGGTTTGAGAAAGCCTGTTCAACAAATACATGCATCACGCCACCACAGATTTTATCGTCCCCTTCGGTAGGCTCAGTCAGATCGACTACGATTGTCCGAGGTTTTCCGTCCTGCATTGTATCCATGGCGCCCTGCCAGACCTCAGCCTCGCCACATCCTCCCCCTATGGTGCCAACCATGGAACCATCGGGGCGAATGAGCATAGTGGCCCCCGCCGAACGTGGTGTGGATCCGGTGGTTTCTGCAACCGTCGCCACAACTCGGGGCGATCCAGACTCGTTAGCCTCTAGCAGCTCTTGGAAAATTTCGATACTCATGGTGTAGAGAATTATAGCAGGCTTGATATTCGGGTCATACGTTAAACAGAATGCTGAGGATATCCCCATCTTCGACCACGTAATCCTTGCCCTCAGTCCGTGTTCGGCCATTTTGCCTCAGCGTGGCAGAAGAACCTTCGGACGCGTGGTAGTCCGAAAAAGATGTGACTTCTGCACGAATGAAGCCTCTTTCGAGATCGCTATGTATTTTGCCGGCTGCTTGTGCAGCCGTCGTGCCGATAGGTATTGGCCACGCACGCACTTCGTCTTTCCCCGTAGTGAGGAACGAGTGCATGCCTAGTAAGGAGTACGCTGAGCGGATAGCTCTGTCTTTTGAGGACTCAGAGGGAAGCCCTAAGTCGGCTCTGAAGGAGGTGGCCTCATCAGGTGCCAGTTGAGCCATCTCTTCCTCGATAGTTGCGGCAAAAGCAGCGACTTCTGTCGAAGGGGATCCAAATTTAAGTGAATACTCGGACTCGATCGCCGCCGTATCCTCGATATCATTTTCGTTAATATTTACCAGCACGAGCAAGGGGCGATCAGTTACGAAGCGATATCCCGTAAGCTCTCGAAGCTCATCATCAGAGCGCTGCAAAGTTCTGAGAGGCTCGCCCATTTCCAAATGCTCTTGCATTTTTTTGAGTAGGGCTGCGTGGCGCTCAGCAGCTGTGCGCTCGCTCGCCTTGAGGGCTTTCATCTCAGATGCTATCCGCTCTAAACGTCTTTCAATGAGCCCAATATCTGCAACAGTCAATTCCAGATTGAGTGTCTCAATGTCCCGCTCAGCGTCAACTCCATCGACTGGTATGGGCACTTTCTCATCCACAAAGGATCTGACGACATAGACGAGGGCATCGGATAGGGCTAACTGATCAATGAATCGAGCCAGCCCCCTAGAGCCACTAGCGGACGTATCAGAGAAAGCGGATCCTGGATAGTCACTACACTTCATTTCAGCAGGAATAACTCGTGTCGGGTTATCGATTGTTTCCAAAATGGCGAGTCGCGGGTCAGGCACTTTCAACACACCTATATGAGGTTCGTCACCTCCATAGCCGCCTGTCTGGATACTTTGACCAGTTATGGCATTGAACGTGGTGGTCTTTCCCGACAGAGGGAGTCCGAGAATTGCTAGGTCCATGGATTCAGTTTCTCACTTCTAGCGCGTATGATCGTCATTGAGCGGAGTGAATTTTGACAACGAGTGGACACGGTTCGTTAATTGCACAGTGTGCCCTCCATGCACTGGAGGGTGGGCCACCCCTGCTTGTAATGACCGTGGTCGATGATGGTTTCGATTTACCAGTGGCTATTGGAGCCAAGCTTTGTATAGTTGAGGGCCGCGGTGAGCAAATAGGCTCCACAGGAAACCGAACACTTGATCAGGTTCTTTTGGACTTAGGCCCGACTTTGCTCGATCGATTACGACCGGACCAGGCCGAGACTGTTTATATCGAGAGTTCTGGAACTGCTGAGTGGTTAGTGCATACCAAGCGCAGTAAGTCAGGTCCAAAAGTCGGGAAAGTCATGGTGCAGGTATTCAAGGCAAGTCCACGACTTCTGATAGTTGGTGCAGGCCATGTTGCGTTGGCACTGGCAAGGGTTGCTGACATCGCTCATTTTGACGTGGTGGTTACAGATGATAGGAGTTCGTTTGCAAATGAGGAACGGTTCCCGATGGCTAGCCAAATTGTAATCGAGGAACCAGCACTTGCTATCCCGAAGTTGATGAACCAGGCAGATACATACATCGTCCTGGTGTCGAGGGGTCATAGACTCGACGAGGAGGGCCTTCGTTGTGCTCTAACTACGAATGCCAAATATGTTGGGATGATTGGTTCCCAGCGACGTACACAAACTGTCCTGAGACATATGGCCGAAGAAGGGTACGACAGGGAGGCTTTGGGGTCCGTCAGTACGCCGATAGGGCTCGATTTGGGGGGCGAGAGCCCTGAAGAGATCGCTATTTCAATAGTTGCCGAGATATTAATGCTTCGGAATGGAGCCAGTGGCAAGCGGCTTCGTGGTGCTTTGAAGGTTGGTTAGTCGGGTGAATGAATCAAGCTTTAATATCAATGTGATTGGTTCAGTAGAGAATGAATATTCGAACTTGAGCGAGAGTTATGACTCGACCCTAAAGTCAGTGATTATTGTGGATGATGAGTATGCTTCGGCGCTTGCTGGAATTGACGGTTTTTCTCATGTGATGGTCGTCGGTTGGTTACATTTGTTGCCGGACGCTATGCGGCAGCGACTTGAGGCTTATCCATCAGGGGACGACCGATTACCGAAAGTGGGAGCCTTTGCCCTAAGGGGCCCTCGGCCGAATCCCGTGTCTGTGACTGTATGTAAACTAGTTGCTGTATCCGACAATACCTTGGTCGTGTCTGGGCTTGATTTAGTGAACGGGACTCCAATTTTGGACTTAAAGCCATATATCTCTGAATATGACTCGGTTCAAGACGCGGGTTTACCTGACTGGGCGTATCAGTAATTAGTTATTCTCCGGCAAGGGCCTTGAATATGATCAATGGCCAGATCAAAATAATGCTTAAATTCCTGGCGTAGCGCAGAATCCACGGGCTGGAACCGTTTCTACTTTCCGAAATATTTACCCCTATGAATCCAATGGATCCGGCACAGAAGATCAACAAAATAAGGAGATTAGCCACAGACTAGACGAGGGTTTACTGGCAATACTTATGCATCGCCCGAATCGGACTGGCTGGCTTTAGCGAGCTTAGCTAACCGACTTTTTCTCCGGGCAGCGGTATTTTTGTGAATGATATTTCTTCTTGCCGCGCGATCAATGGCTGAGTGAGCGGCCTTAAGGCGCACCTGAATCTCAGCATTTTCATCACCGTCTTCAATGGCAATTTTTGCGTCTCGTAACGCAGTAGCTGCTCGTGAACGAAACGGCTTGAGGCGAGCAGTCCGCTTGGCGGTTGTACGCCATCGCTTCTTAATCGACGGAGAGTATTTCTTAAATGGATTGTTGTCTGGCATGTGCGCTCTCTTTTATCAGGCTTTCTTAAGGTAGGGAGACTAGACTACGGATCTTAGCTCTTTCGATCAAGAGTTCGGGGCTTCCCAGTTAGTCCATCCATCCGGTTGTTGGG
>DEAP01000100.1 GCA_002348225.1 Dehalococcoidia bacterium UBA2979 | reverse complement strand
GGCTTTGGTATATCCGGCGATCATGGACTAGCGGACCTTAATCAGTTCTACTTCGAAGACGAGAGTGGAGTTACCTGGAATCGGTCCGACTCCGGCCTCACCATATCCAAGCTGGGGAGGAACAGTTAGCCGCCATTTGTCCCCTTCTTTCATCATCTGTAAGGCTTCTTGCCATCCCTGAATGACACCGTTCACTGGTAGATCAATAGGCTCGCCGCGGTCGACCGAACTATCAAATACTCGGCCATCTTCGAACGTGCCATGGTAGTGGGCTGAGACGGTATCGGTTGGGCCGGGAGTGGCGCCATCGCCTTCCACTAGAACTTCATACTGCAATCCAGAGTCTGTTGTGATTATGTCAGCCATCGGGCCTCCTTGATGTTTTTTCGTGACCAGCAACTCATGCTACAGCATTTGTAGTGTGAGAGAGTGATAATACGCATATGGATATTGTACTAAGTCAGCTATTCCGTAACCCGGCACCCTGGGGCGACTATGACCCCTTCGCTAGACGTAATTTTGATCTGCATCGACGTATTGCGGACGAAGTCACCGGAAACAGGTTTCGTCGTGGGCGAATAGAATCAATTATTGAACGTTTCACTGATGAGTGCGGTCCATTCTTCCGGCATAATGCCTCGCTTGAAGAGTACAGAAAGGAATTTCAGCTCATCGGCCGAGCTGTTGAGATGATTGACCAACACTCCCAAAATATTGATTATCTCCCTCAATTAGCTGCTCACGTAGAAGAGGTGACTGATGAGCAGGGAACTAGATTCTTGCCGAACGACATGCTCGGCTATTGTTGGTTACTTATCGCCCGAGATATTGAATATGGGGTCACGTACGAGCGATGTCTACCAGGAGGAAGTTGGTGCGGGCGGTATGTCAGCTCAGTGCCATTGATCGGAAACCACTCGATCTGGTGCGGTGCGGAATGCGAGGTAAAGGATCAGGCCTGATAGACCTCCTTCTGTTGAGATGCAAAGACCGCAGCCCCGATAAGCGGCGCATCTCCACCGAGGATTGTTTTGGAAACCGGAAGGACATGTTTGTAACGGGGCAATGCTTTGTGCTGAGTCCGCTCCAGTAACTCATCCCACCAATGACCAAGCCCATCTATTACTCCACCACCGAGAACGATTACATCGGGATCGAAAATCGCCAGAAGACCCGAGAGCCCGTTGGCAAGGCCTTCAAGTGCATCTTCGATCACTGATATGGCTAGTGAATCTCCTGCTCGTGCCGCGGCAACGACATCGGCTGCGGTAACTGGCCCTGGCGTGTTACTGAGCATTCCATCTTGGGTGTTCTCCATTAACGCGCGGGCGCGTCTAGCAATAGCAGTGCCTGAACTGACTCCTTCGAGGCAGCCGTCACAACCGTTATTACACGAACCACGTCCCGGCATCACGATCATATGTCCAACTTCGCCAGCGCCACTTTGTCTTCCAGCAACGATCTCTCCGTTCGCAATGATTCCTGCACCAATCCCTGTGCTGACAGTGACATATATGAGGTTGGCGGTGTCGGGGTGTTGGCCATATTTGCTTTCAGCCAGTACCCCCATAGCCCCATCATGTGCTGTATATACCGCGACCCCCAGGATTTCTTCAAGCGCTCGCGATACTGAATGTCCCTGCCAGCCGGGAAGGTTTGGTGAGAAGTCGTATGTTCCGTCGTACATAGAAATTGGTCCCGCAGATGCAACACCTATGTTCTCAGACGAGAGAGGTATGTCATTCTGAATTGCTAGATCCTTTAGGCCGGCTGCCAGTTCGTCCATAGCGGAATTAAATCCCCGCGCAGGGTCTGTTAAAAATCGGATAGGCTCCGTCAGGGTGTAGTGATCATAGCGAGTGTCCACCATAGATACCCGAATAGAAGTACCACCGATATCAGCAGCAAAGGGCATAACGCAGGACTACTTGCAATTCTGGCCGATACGAAATATCGGAGAATTAGCCACGGGGAAGGCCTAAGCCACGTGTAGCAATAACGTTTCTCTGGATCTCGCTTGTTCCACCTGCGATTGTCGCCGAGACCGTAGACAGGTACATGGTGGCCCATCGACCACGCATTGGAGATCGGGGGTGCTCTCGGTCACGCAAATCACCATATTTTCCGAGTAGTTGTACAGCAGTCCTTGCTATCCTCTGCATAAATTCAGTATTGAATGCCTTCGTCATTGAAGCTTCGTAATTTGGAATAAGGCCTCTGGCTTGCATCGAGATAACTCTCTGCGAGAGAGTCCTCGCCACACTTGCTTCGATATATCTATCCACAAGCTCCAGCCGACCGGCATCCGGACGCCCCGATCTGCTTCGTCCTGAAGATTTCTCTGCTGGATCCGTGACAAACTCTCGAAGAGCGTCAAGGATCCGTTCCTGTCCGACAGCCATACCAATAGAGGAGCGTTCGAAATCGAGATGTGTGGCGCCAACGTACCAGCCTCTATCAATTTCACCGACAGCGTTCCTTACGGGTACGCGTACATCTTCGAAAAATGTCTCGTTGAATCCATGTTGATCGTGCATCTGGATCAAAGGTCGGACTGACACACCAGGCGTGTTCATTGGAAACAGTAGATATGTGATGCCGCGATGTTTTGGGGCTTCCGGATCGGTACGAACCAGTGCGAACATCCAATTAGCTAGATGTGCCCCCGAGGTCCAGATTTTCTGGCCATTGATGACGAAATCGTCGCCGTCTCGGACTGCTCTGGTCTGAAGTGATGCTAGATCTGAGCCCGATCCAGGCTCGGAATAACCCTGACACCATCTGGTTTCGCCTCTGACCATTGGCGGTAGGAATTCTTTTTTTTGGTCATCGTTGCCGTGCACCATGATGGTTGAGCCCACATCAGGCACGCCAACCCGGGGCGCACCACGGACCGCAATTGTTTCATTCAGAATGAACTGTTCCATCGGGGAGAGGTCAGCACCGCCATACTCTTTCGGCCACGCAGGGGCGATCCAACCTTTATCGACCAAGGCGGTCCGCCACTCTTTCAATGCGGCCTCTTTAGCGGGCGTGTTCTTCACGCTTCGCATAGTTCGAGGGTCATCATTTTTAGACATCTCTAATGCCTCAGGAAAATTGTCAGAAAAGAATTCTTCCACACTTGCTCTAAAAACTTGTTGCTCTGGACTATCTGCGAAGTCAACCATCTGAATCCTCATTCCCTGCGGTATGCAGCTCTCGACATTCATCATAACTAAAAAAACCAACCGTGGAGTTTGAGTGCCGGGCCCGCGCATTCTCATATCTGTACTCAATGTATGATTCAATGCAGACCATAATCTATATACATTGACGGCTAGGGGATTCACAATGGCACTTGAGCTGACTACAGAAAATAGCGATTCTCTCATTAGAACGTTGAGGGAATTGGTACAGATACCATCGATCAGCTTGGAAGGGCCAGATTCTGCCTCAATAAACGAGTGTGCAAATCGGGTTGCCGATGAATTTCGTTCACTAGGTGCCTCTGTGGAAATGTTGGAGATACCAGACGCCCCGCCGGCCGTGTTTGGGGAATTCAAGTCGAGCAACAGTGATGCTCCCACGGTTCTTTTGTACAGTCATTATGATGTTCAACCGGTGGGAAATATTGAAGATTGGTCCCGTGAACCATTTGAACCCGTGGAGGATGATGGACGTCTGTTCGGACGTGGAGCTAGCGATGACAAGTCGGGGATTGTGACTCATCTTGGAGCAATCCAATTGCTTCTGGATAAGCAGCAGAAACTGCCGTGCCACGTGAAATTTATCATCGAAGGTGAAGAAGAACTAGGCTCCCCTCATGCCTCAATGTTTATTGAAAAATACGGTGACAAATTACATGCAGATGCGGTGATAATTGCGGATTCATCCCATTGGTCGGTAGGGCAACCAGCGGTCACGTCATCGCTACGCGGTGTGGTTGATTGCTTACTCAGTGTCAGAACATTAAGTGCCGGGGTTCATTCCGGGGAGTATGGCGGGGCCGTGCCAGACGCAT
>DEAP01000108.1 GCA_002348225.1 Dehalococcoidia bacterium UBA2979 | reverse complement strand
GAGCGTTCCGCCATCCTTGCGCTAACTCAACAGTCTTCGTTAGATAGTTGTTGCGGGCTTCCTGCCATTCATCGCTTCCTCGTTCGTGCCCGTGAAGCATTGACAGCAATGGTTGCATTTCAGCATTGGCTTGGTCTGCTCGTTCTATCCAATGTCCGAGATAGTTGTGATCTGCGTCATACAAGACTACAACTGGAATAGATTCAAACTCTCCGTCCTTCAAAAATTCGTCCATGATATCGGAATTCTCGTCTCGTTGGAACAGTCTCACTTCCATTCCTGTCAGTTCCCCGATACGCGAAATGACCGGCAAGCCCCTCCACACATCTGGACACCAGTCTTCACCAATGCATAGGGCCTTGATACCTTTTGATTCCACATATTGACGGACTTTATCGATATCTGCCTGGTCATGTTCCCATTCGTCATAGTGCATCTGGAACTTCTCTTTATTTAGCTCAATCGAATCCATCCACTCCGAGAACGAAGCGAATCCTTCTCCAAATCGATCAGACGTAACGACTGAATCTTGCGGATTATGTGTTTTTACTGTGATGGTTGAACTGGCAGTCATTGGCCTGGCCCCCTTTTAGTACTTTGCATCGTCATCTTAATACATTTTTCAACTTATATTCATGTTGGAAGCGATCATTGCCGCCCAAGGCTGTTTTTTTTCGTCTTTCCCGAGGTTACTGATATCACCGGCACTGAGTGTCTCAATTATCTTGAATTCTGAGATAAATCGAGTCACCGAATCACGCAGAATTTCCTCGAGGTCGATTTCTAAACTATTGGCGGCAACGATGCATTCTAGAAGTTTAGAGAGCAACAGTTTTTCGTCAGTTAGCAGTTCGGAGTTAGGATCTAATTCAATGTGTATACCTTCTTTGTCTGCTCTTCTTAGAACCTGTTGAGATCGGCTAAGTGATGGGCTGGAAAAAGGAATCGATTCCAAAGCGCTCTCTTGGCTTTGCCTGGATGTATCTCGTTGTTCACGTTCCTTTTTCTTGATCGCCTCCCAGGTACCCTCGAGCGAAGGCTTATCTGTTGCTTGCTGCTCATCCGTGAAGACATGAGGATGCCTGCGGACATATTTCTGGTTTGCCGACCGTACGACATCATGAATTGTAAAGTGTCCATTTTTTTCGGCGATGGCTGTTTGCATAAACATATGAGCTAGCAGATCTCCGATCTCTTCCATGATTTCGGCTTCGTTTTCATGATCAATAGCGTCCACTAGTTCGTATGTTTCTTCAATCAGGTAGTGCCTCAGACTTTGAGCGGTTTGCGCATTGTCCCAAGGGCAACCCTCTGGAGAAAAGAGATACTGTATTACCTTCTGAAATGCCTCCAAGGACCGTGTATTTTCTGTTGCCTCGAGGTATGGAAGAAACCATGCGATGTCATCAAAACTTAACTCACTGATCTTGCAGTCTCTGCTGCTCCAAGCTGAATCTACGGCTTTTACGGTCTTTGCGGGGTCATAATTAAAATTGATTAGTTCGGACGCGAGCATGAATTCCGAATTCAGGACGATAATATCTCTACTATGATCAATATTCCCCAGTGTGGGGTTGAAAATAGCCAGATCTGTGAGTCTGATTCCCAAAACTTCGATAAGTCTATCAATTGAGATTGGATTAGTAGTCATGTCGATCGTTGTCTCTTCCCCGAATTAAACTGTGCGTATGAACATAGTACTGAGATTAGTATCGTTGCTCTTTATGTTTTGCTTACCGGTTTTTCTCGTCCTCTCGGTAGTACGAGGAATCGTTGCCGCTCCATTCACCTACGAAATGGCCTTGTCGATCAGCAATGCGGAAATAGTGACTGGAATAGATTCGACAGAATTGATAGTAATTGGCAAAGAGACTAGTGATTACCTGCTTGGACGGTCTGGGCCGGTGCTCGATCCGTCAGTAACTCTTTCTGATGGGTCAGTGATAAAAATTTTCAATCAGAGAGAGATTGACCATATGGTGGATGTACGAGAATTGATGAATAGGTTTTGGAGATTACATGAGTTTATGTTTCTTTTAATCATTGCTAGACTGGTCATTTCTTTTCTCCTCGAGAAAAAAGAGTCTTTATTGAACATATCGCAAGAAACAAGAACGTCTGGGATGTTGGGTCTGATCTTTCTTGCATTCGCAGGCGTTTCTAGCCTATTGCTATTTGATCAATTTTTTTTGCAGTTCCACGAAATATTTTTTTCGAATGACTTGTGGCAGCTGGATCCCAAGACAGATCGGCTGATCCAAATCTACCCCAGAGACTTTTGGTTTGGCGCACTATTTGTGACTGCTGGTTTTGTAATTTTTCTTCTCTTAATCGTTTCTGGACTGGCGCACTGGTATCTGCGTTCCGCGTCAAAAGCGTCAGACCAACGAGGGCAGCTCGAACGTCAACGATTACTCTAGTTCTTTCGTCTTACTCCGATCACCCCGCGTACCTGCTCTAGCTTTGATAGCACGTTACTGAACTCTTCACCACCTTTGGTCTCGATCGTTAGCGATATCAAGACTTTACGATCTTGATGGACACCGCTGTTTATCTCGATCAGATTCAGATCAGCGACCGCAAGGACCGTCGTTAAATCATTGATTAGTGCCGTTCTGTCCCAGGCTTCGATAGTCGCCTGTGCCGCGTATACCTGATCAGAAATGACCCAATCACACTCCACTAGTCGGGCAGAATCTGCTCTTTTTGCGAGATTACTGCAACCGGTCCGATGTACAGTCACCCCTCTCGAATGGGTTATATATCCCACTATCACATCACCAGGAAGAGGCGCACAACATTTTGCTATATTTACTGCGATGCCCGTTGCTCCTAGTACACGAATACCTGCATCACTAACTCTGTCTCGATTGTCCTGGATGGGTACAGCACTTGATCGTACAGTCTCAAGTTTTGCGTCAATTAAATTTGCCAGGCGATTATTCAGTCGGTCTTGGGATAGAGTACCGGCACCTAAGGCAGCAAACATATCTTCTAAAGACACATAACCTAAGTTTTGGTGAAACCCAACTGAGATATCTCCATCTTCTAATCCAAGCCTACGCATTGCTCTTGCGTAGAGATCTTCTCCGTAATTCTTATTTTCGGCCCTACTTTGTTGTCTGAACCACTGTCTAACTTTCTGTTTTGCATGGGATGTACTTAGAAATCCCTTGGTTGAATCGATCCAGTCTCTGGACGGGCCATTTCTTTGTCGATTTCTAATGATTTCTACAGTGTCCCCATTTTGTAGTTGAGTACTAAGCGTCACGATGTGGCCGTTTACTCTGGCTCCCGAGCATGTATGTCCTAAATCAGTGTGTATGCGATAAGCAAAATCGAGAGGAGTAGCTCCTGCCGGTAATTCCAAAAGTTCGCCCTTTGGGGTGGAAACGTAGACTTGATCTGACAGGAAGTCAGTTTTAAGAGCTTCCACATAATCATCGTCAATATCGTCCGGCTGGAAACTCAGTAGCTTTCTAATCCATGACCAGTCAGCATCATGTTTTGGATCCTGAAGTCCCTTGTAACCCGCATGTGCTGCAACGCCAAACTCAGCGGATTCGTCCATTTCTTTAGTCCGTATTTGCACCTCGAAAGGGCCTGTTTCAGCTTCAGCCACTGAGGTATGCAGACTTCGGTAACCTGATATTCTCGGAGTGGCAATGTAATCATCAAATGTTCCTGGAACGGGTTGCCAGTTGCTGTGAATTACTCCCAAGACCGCGTAGCAATCAGATATATTCTCCACGACCACACGGACAGCGAGGAGATCATTTATTTCGTCAAATTTCCTGCCGTCAGATTCGTACCGAACTCTCTTTTCATATATCGAAAAGAGATTTTTCACACGGCCGGATACTTTTGAGTTGATTTCAGCCAGCTCTAGGGCATCAGCTACGGCGTTCGTAAGGTCGATTAGAGTAATTTCTCTTTCCTCTCGACGCGCAGCCACAATCTTTGCAATGTCATCATAAAGTGTTGGCTCTAGCCAACGAAATGACAAATCCTCGAGTCTCCAACGAAGACGCCAAGTCCCGAGCCTTTCTGCCAGAGGAGCATATATATCTCGAGTTTCACGCGCCATAGCTGTTCTGCGATCCTCAGGTAGAACAGCTAAGGTTTCCATGTTGTGCAGTCGATCAGCAAGTTTCATAATTATGACTCGAATATCCTCGGCGGTGGCGGTTAATAGCTTTCGGACGGTTTCCCACTCGGCGTTGATAGGCTCAGATTTAGGGCCAGAAATACGACTTTGTAACTCAGAGACTTTTGTGGCACTATCTACCAGCCTGGCCACCTCAATCCCGAAATGTTTTTCGATCGTAGATAAGGTTACCTCGCAGTCTTCGACAACATCGTGTAACAGTGCGGCCTGTAGGGTGGCGAGATCCATTTTTAAGTTAGCTAAAATACGCGTGACGGCAATCGGGTGCGTAATGTAATCGTCACCGGTTAATCTTTTCTGTCCGGAATGTGCATCTTTGGCAAACTCTAGAGTGTCTAGTAGGAGCTTGATTTTTTCCGATGGCAGATAGGCAGTCACTTCTTCAGATAGCAGGGCAGTTCCTTCGATAGGATTCGGTTCTTGTTCTCCTTTGAACACCGCCAAGTCGTCGTCCACCACCTGCTTGGCCCATATTCGTTTGGTCTGCATCAGCTTTTTTACTTTCCCGTGGCCGGAGCCTATCGGTTTACAATACACCCTATAACCTTTTGTATCAGGATGAGTGTTGGCTTGTGAGGTATTAGCATTTGATCATGGATGATGACATGAAATTTGAGAAAGATACTAGAGAGAAAAATATACTGCAGGCGCCACGTGGAATGCGGGATATTCTCCCATCTGAATCAGTAGCTTTGAGTAAAGTGCGTGACACTTGCCGGGAAGTTGCACGCATCTTTGACTATAGAGAAATAGTCACGCCAATCGTTGAAGATATCGGAGTATTCGCCCGTACAGTAGGGGATGATTCAGATCTCGTGCAAAAGGAGATGTATACGTTCGATGACAGGGGTGGCGAACAACTTGCACTCCGTCCTGAGAATACCGCAGGTGTGTGTAGGGCATATATCGAGCACGGAATGAAATCTCTTCCCCAGCCAGTCAGGTTGTGGTACTTCGGCTCATTTTTTCGATACGATCGCCCGCAAGCTGGCCGATACAGGCAACTGACTCAATTTGGAATAGAGGCGATAGGGTCCGAAGATCCATCACTCGACGCGGAAGTTATCAGTTTGCAATCAAAGCTCTACAAATCACTTGGTCTTAATGACATCAGGCTGGGTATTAACTCCATAGGCACTCAGTCGTCTCGCAGCAATTTCCTGCTGGCTTTGGGAGGGTACTTGAGGAAGTTCGAAGCCGAATTGTCCGAGGATTCACAGCGGAGACTCAAGACTAATCCGATGCGTATTATCGATAGTAAGGACCTGACCGATCAAGAGATCATTAAGGATGCTCCAAAAATACTTGATTTCTTATCGGAAGGGGACGAGGCTCATTTCCATCGTGTCACTCGTGATCTGGATTCTCTAGGAATTTCATATGACATAGACCACTCCATAGTACGAGGTCTGGACTACTATACGCACACGGTTTGGGAATTCGAGCCAATTGGTGCGTCAGGACAGTCGACACTCGGTGGTGGTGGTAGATATGACGGATTGATAGAGGAACTAGGAGGTCCGAGCACTCCTGGAGTTGGCTTTGCAACTGGTATCGAGCGAATACTAATTAATCTGCTTGATAAGGGCATCATCGACCAGCAAGTAATACCACCCGACGTTTTTTTCATCGCCCTTGGTAGTGAAGGGCACCATACAGCAGTGAAGCTTGCGATGGAGCTTAGAGATCATGGGATATCTGTCAAAGCCGGTGGTGGGGGTAGATCAATGAAATCATTGATGCGAGCAGCGAATAACAGTGGGGCATTTGTTGCTGTTGTTATAGGCGATGAAGAAGTAACTGAACAATCTGCTGCGATAAGAATCCTACGTGACTCGGCAGATTCCGATAGAAATTTAAAAGTGCCTCAGGAAGACTTGGTGACCGCGATCAGAGATATTCAATCTCAAAGTGTTGTAGATGCCTAACTCCATTTTACCCGGTACATGGAGACTTGACTCGGTCCGAGGTTGCAATGTGTATCTGTGTGACCTCGGGACAGAGGGGACAGCGATTGTCGATACCGGCGTTAGAGTTAGTAGTGAGTTGACGGTTGAAATAGACCAAATCCTCAAACTCAATCGACTCGGTCCGATTACTTATATATTGCTGACTCACCGCCATCGAGACCATAGCGGTGGTTTGAAACGAATGAAGCAGATTTATCCCGATGCGTCGGTCGTAGCTGGCGAAGCTGATTGCAAGATTAACGATGGCGGTCAATTAGTGATAAATGAGATTCTGATAGATATCCCAGTTTCCTCAATTTCCGGGACTGTGTCTCGACCCGTGAGCGGAATTCGTGCGGTTGCTTTGCCGGGTCACACTCGAGGAAGTATGATCTATATTTCCGAGAAAAGTGATGTGACATTCGTAGGTGATTTGGTTATAGGGCATAAGAAATATCTCGCGAGACCTTTGAGAAGGGCGAACGAAGATGATGCACTTTATCTTACTTCGCTTCGACTACTTTCCAACTTGACCTCAGATATTGGTGCGCCAGGGCATGGGTATGTAGTGAGCACAGACTTCCGAGCTAGGGTGGCTGAACTTGCAGCGTTGCCTCGGCGAGCCTTTAATCTCGTTAGACTTATACGCGGGCTATTTGCCTTTGCTAGACTACGTTTTAACCGATAAGGGCCTCACATCCATGCCTCCAAACGATACGGATTCGGAAAGTTATATAGACGAATGTCCACTACCTGAGTATTTAGGCGATTCAGATCTTTTGGCTAGCAATGAGTTGGCAAGCAGGGAATTCAGAGTTCACTTCAAACCTATATTTCGAATCCTCATTGAAACCTGTGAATTATTGGTCTTGGCTTTAGTTATTTTTGTTGGCATCCGCCTAGTAGTCCAAAATTATGTAGTATCTGGCGATTCTATGCTCCACACATATTTCCCAAACGATTTCCTGGTAGTCAATAAACTTGCATATGAGACATCCAGCAAATCGAATATTCTCGCATTCTTGGAGATTGATTTGTTATCCAGTGAAGTTCGCACAGGAGATGTGGTGGTGTTTCCAAGTCTGTCTGGGAATGACTATGATCTCATAAAAAGAGTGGTCGCTTTGGGAGGGCAATCTGTGGAAAGTCGGGATGGTGAAATATTGGTTGATGGTTATCCTTTGCCAGAGCCGTATACGTTCGCAAAGAACTATGATTCATGGGGCCCGATTCAGATCCCTCCTGGTTTTGTATATGTTTTGGGTGACAATAGAGGAGCGTCTTATGACTCCAGGACATTCGGACCAGTGGCCGAGGAAAATATACTCGGCAAGGTCGTTTTTCGTTATTGGCCTCCAGCCAGGATTGGTCAGCCATTGGATTAGCCGATTGGGAGAGGACGAGTGATGGATGTAATTGATATTTTTGAGGAATCAGAGGCGATTCTTGATGGGCATTTTGCGTTAACTTCTGGTAGACACAGTGATAGATATCTGGAAAAGTTCAATCTTCTGCAATGGCCGACTTACACTGAGCAGGTATGTAAATTAATGGCTGATTTCGGCAGAGATTTTTCTCCCAAAACAGTTGCCGGGCCTACTACAGGGGGAGTGTTACTCGCGTATGAAGTTGCCCGACAGCTGGGCTTGCGCGGGATTTTTTGTGAACCTGATGAGTCGGGCGGTAGATCTTTTCAGAGAGGTTTCCAGTTGGAGCCTGGTGAAAAAGTTCTGGTGGTGGATGATATTGTCACGACTGGCGGCTCGCTTGTTGAAACATTTGAGGCTGTGGAGAAGGCCGGAGGAACGACAGTCGCAATTGCGGCTCTTGCAGATCGTACCAATGGAGCTGTCGAACTACCGGTGCCGTTTTTTTCGGCTCTTTCTATAGATATTCCCTCCTGGGAGCTTCCTGACTGTCCAAAGTGTAAGATAAATATGCCACTCACTCAGACTTAGGCTCGAATATTTCCCCGTCTGATTCCATAACTTTGTCACTTATTTGGTTGAATTTTTTTATTAATTCTCTTCCGGATTCCGTCAGCTTTGATTTCCCACCCGTTGCACCACCGGACCGAGTGGATACGATTTCAGTAGTCGCAGAATTTTCAATTTCTTGTATTTTTTTTAGTGCCGTTCTGTAGGGGAGATTGAGTAGTTCAGCGGCTTTCTTGATGGAATTTGTCTCATCAATTTTGACTAAGAGATCGGCAAGATAGTCACTCATGATCATATTTCCATCATGTTCGACCCAGATTTTCACTCGGACTCTTGGTTTACTGTCAGTGTTTTTTGTGTTGTGTTTCATTCTTTAAAATTCCTGTATTTAAACACTCTAATACTTAGAATCAATCCACAGCAATTACTACCATCTGGATATGATATGAAGTTGATTACTAACTTATTTTTTTGTTCACTACTGACGGTTTTGGTGAGTTGTTCCTCTGAATCCAGTACCTTGCTGATTGGCACTACAACCTCTACGGAAAATACTGGCCTCATGGATATGCTTATTGATCGATTTGAAGGAGAGACTGATTACGAAGTCAAGCTAGTCACGGCTGGCACTGGAGCTGCACTGAAGATGGCTGAGCGAGGGGATCTCGATTTGCTCCTGGTCCACGCACCGGAGGCCGAAAAGCATTTTATGGAATCGGGTTATGGTTTAGATAGAACTAAAATAATGCAGAATTGGTTTGTGCTAGTAGGACCCAAAGATGATCCTGCTGATATCAACGGCTTGGGGATACATGAAGCTTTGGAGAAGATTGCAATGCAAGGAGCTCGATTCGTGAGTCGTGGAGATGATTCTGGGACCCATAAGAAGGAGCAGGCGCTCTGGCGAAGTAGCGGCAGAAGTAAAGCACCGATCGATCGTGATTGGTACTATTCAACTGGTCAAGGTATGAGTGCAACTCTTACGGTCGCGCAGCAAACGGGTGCTTATTCGATTTCTGATAAAGGTACATGGCTGGCAACTAATCGAGGGACCGATCAGGTAGTACATGTGGACCAGAACGAGGACCTGGTAAATGTTTATAGTCTCATTATAGTGAACCCAGGTCTGCATAAGATTAATGAGGTGGGTGCAAAGAAATTTAGAGATTTCTTGGTTCGTGAAGATATTCAGTTAGAGATTTCTCGGTTCGGTGTGAGTAAATATGGTGAGCCACTATTTTATACTTTCGACGACTAACCCTGACGGGCAGAGTGAATGATGGATCTTATATACGATGTCTTTTCGAAATTCTTCAGCGTACTTTTTGGAGGTAGTGACGAAGTTTGGATAATTGCGGGTCGAACAGCAATCATATGCTCAATTTCTACTGCCATTTCTTTTTTGCTTGGAGCTTCGATTGGTTTCGCCATGGCATTGATTCCTTTTAGAGGTAGATCAGCAGTGGTCGCCTTTGCGAATACTGGTATGGGGATGCCACCAGTAGTCGCAGGACTGATCGTAGCGGTACTTTTGTGGCGTTCAGGCCCATTGGGTGGGCTAGGCTTGATATACACCCCCGTGGCGATGATCATCAGCCAATGTATAATTGCCATCCCGTTGGTAAGTGCTATCACTGCAGGATCACTTATGGCCCTTCCAGAGTCACTGCTTCTGCAAATTCGCTCACTTGGGGCCAGTCCCTATAGGTCCGTTTTAATCCTCGGCTATGAAGCTCGTCTCAGCCTAGTTGTGGCTCTGATGGCCGGATTTGGAGCGGTTATCTCAGAGGTCGGTGCAGCAATGATGGTAGGGGGAAATCTTTCAGGTGAAACCCGCGTATTGACTACGGCCACGGTCCTTTTGGTTGGGAAAGGGCAATTTGAGGAAGCAATAGCCTATGGCGTGGTTCTGCTCTCAATGGTGTTTGTCGTAGCTAGCGTTCTTACTTTAGTGCAGAGTATGGCAAACAAGAGGGTGTAATGGAAGAAAGATACGCTCTACGAATGTCAAATATTTGCGTCGAAAGAGCGGGCAGCAAGGTTTTGTCATTCCCTAAACTAGAAGTGCTGGAGAATGAAAACATTGCCGTTATAGGACCCAATGGCTCAGGCAAATCCAGCCTCTTGTTAGCAGCAGCCCTTCTTATTCCCTCCAGAGAAGGACAGATCGAGTATTTCGGGCAGAGAGTAAGCAGAACAAATAGACGGAAATTTAGGCGGATGGCTTCTATTTCTTTTCAAAATCCTACCTTACTTGACAGACCAATCGGAGACAATGTGAAGCTGGCAATGAGATTGAGAGGATTTGATAAAGAAGCTGCAGCTAGAGAGTCCAGTCTGTGGTTGGAGCGGCTAGGTGCTGACCAAATAAGTAAAAAAAAGCCTCATCAGTTATCCGGTGGTGAAATGCAGCGGGCTAGCCTAGCAAGGTCTTTCTCACTTGCCCCCAAACTTTTGTTTCTTGATGAACCTTTCGGAGCCATTGACCCGGTGGACAAGGTTAGTATCTCGAGGGCTCTTCGTGAGTCACTAAACGAGACGAAAGCCGCTTCGATAATAGTTACTCATGATGTTGGTGAAGCTGCAGTACTTGCCTCTAAATTGGCAATATTGGTGGACGGTGTGATCACTCAGTTTGGTACCATCGGAGAAGTTTTGCTCAAACCTAATTCTTCTACAGTTGCCACACTAGTTGGGCATAACGTTTTTCCGATAGAGGACTTCGTTAAGGCATTTCGATTTTTCCCTCCCTCAGATATTGAGGAATATCAGGCGGTGTCCCTACCATCTCATGCGATTCATGCAACGCGAGATCCGAATGGCCGAGCTGTAATTGTGAGATATGAGGCAACCACAGCGGGGATGAACGTCGTGCTTGCATTTTCAGGAATCGAATTATCAGTCGTTACTAGCCCTGATTCTGTGGGTATAGGGCAATGGGCAATTGGACAGAGGATCGCGATCGAACTTGAACCGAATAAAATAGTTTGGCTTGCAAAGTGATAACCACGGTATGATGAACTGATGAAAGAAAAAATTGATGGTTCTAGAAGATCGGCTCTTCACGATCAAGAAATCATCAAGTCGGGCCCGATTGACCAACCGACCGCACAATGGGAAGGTCTGTTCCCGAAAAATCATCCGTTGGTATTGCTTATGACTGGGGACGGAAAAGGTAAAACCACGGCAGCACTTGGCGTTAGCATGCGTGCTTGGGGCCGGGGCTGGAAAGTCGCCTGGTTACAGTTCATAAAGAAAAAAGACTCGAAGTACGGTGAAACGCTTGCGGCCCAGAGGATGGGGATAGATATGGAGGCCTTGGGGGACGGCTTCACATGGTTGTCTGAAGATATCGAACACGATCGTTCCCTCGCTGAATCAGCATGGGAGCAAGCTCGCGCGGTCATTGAATCTGAAGAATATGATCTTGTTGTTCTCGATGAAATTACCTATCCGATAAATTATCAGTGGCTATCAATCCAAGCTGTGATTGACGTGTTGTCTAATCGACCCAAAAATGTTGATCTGATCCTGACTGGTCGTGACGCAAGTGAGGAACTCATCGAATTTGCAGACACAGTAACTGAAATGAATGAGGTTAAACACCCTTATCAGTCTGGCATCAAGGCACAGCCAGGAATTGACTATTAGCCCAAATTGTTCGGAGAGGGACGTGAGTCAAGAAACGTTTACTGGGAAAGATTATCTGGACGATTATCTGGTCCATGTTGAACTTCTTTTGCTGAGATCACGCCATACGATTCGTAATTACAGGAACGATATTTCGAAGTTTCTGAGATACCTGGATCGGCGGTCCATTCTATGTAAAGATGCAGGGCGTCCGACTGTGCGCGCGTATCTAAGAGCAATGAAAGAATCAGGGGTGTCACCGGCGTCGATTCGACGTATAGCTGTGACGATCAGAGGTTTCTATACCTGGTTAGACAGCAGTGGTAGAACATTGACTCCCTCTAAAGGACAGTCAATATTAAGCTTGCGTACTCCAAAAAACCCTAAAAGACTTCCCCATCTATTGGAGCAGCCAGATATCGACGTCTTGATGACTAGACTGCCCGGAAACGAACCAACCAATATTCGTGACCGTGCAATTATTGAACTTCTCTATGCGACTGGGGTCAGAGTTTCCGAGTTAGTGGGTCTTGATACGCGAGATATTGATTTCAATCAGATGCAGATTAGGGTAATAGGCAAGGGAAGTAAGGAGCGAATATGTCTGTTTGGTCTTCCCGCAAAGGAGGCTCTGCAGAATTATTTAGAGAACGGACGGACGACTCTGGTATCTGGAGCTGAGACGGCTTTTTTCCTAAATAGGTTTGGGAAAAGATTGTCTCAGAGATCCGTGCAGCGACTCGTCAAAAGTGCCGGGATCAAAGTCGGGCTTTCTTCATCTATCCATCCGCATCTGCTGAGGCATTCATTTGCGACCCACCTTGTTGAAAGTGGAGCTGATATAAGACTTGTCCAGCATTTGTTGGGCCACTCTTCTCCGGACACCACTCAGATTTACACAACCCTGTCTAAGCGATCTAGTGGTGAAGAGATATCTTCGGCATTGAGCAGAGCCAGAAATACTGGCTAGTCCGCACTAATTTGATGCGTTCATTACAATAGACTTACGATACCGAGGCATTATGCAATTGATGTGAGGCTCAATCATGAAGGTCGCAGTGATCAACGGTCCTAATCTGAACCTACTAGGTACTCGTGAACCGGAATTATACGGTTCCGCAACACTTCAGGATGTTGAGGAATTATTGTCGCGCCTTGCTTCTGATCTTAATGTTGCTCTCACTTTTTTTCAGAGTAACGTTGAAGGCGAACTAGTCGACGAAATCCAGAGGCGAGCTGATTGTGATGCGATTATTCTGAATCCCGGTGGATATGGTCACACTTCGATCGCGTTAGCCGACGCAATCAGCGGGGTTGGCGTACCTACAGTCGAGGTGCATGTTACAAATATTCATGCCCGAGAAGACTTCCGGCATCATACGTATTCCTCTGCTGTATGTGAGGCACAGATATCTGGTTTGGGTATATATGGGTATCAGGCGGCTTTGAACTACTTCGTGGCGTCAAGAAGTGCCGAATAAGCAGCCCGTTAGAGAACGACTGGATAAAGTCCGAGCTGAAATTTGTGATCAAGAGCTCGACGGTTTGATTGTTTCATCACCAAACAATCGGTATTGGATTTCTGGATTCTCTGGAACATCAGGGACGATCATTATCACAAAAAGTAGCCAGTATATTTTCGCTGACTCACGATACTGGGAACAGGTACGACTCGAGTGTCCGGACTTCGAACTAGTCCAAGTCAATGGAGCCGATACAGTATTCCATATGGCCCGACTTCGAGATTTGTTAATA
>DEAP01000036.1:14998-54410 GCA_002348225.1 Dehalococcoidia bacterium UBA2979 | reverse complement strand
ATCTTGGGACATTAATCCCGCCAGACGAGGACCTTCTCCTAGCATCAAATTCGTTATCGTGGAAGCAAGGAATTTATATTTCATCAGCGGACCGAGATAATGCCGAAGTCACAATCGACATCAATCTTGCGGGGGAAACTGATTCTCTCCATCCCAGGATATTGATCGAGGTTGAAAAGAATGCGTCACTGAGCGTCTTAATTCAACTGAATTCAGATGATGCGCCTTTGGTTGTTTTAGGTGCCATCGAAATATTTTTAGGGACTAACGCAAAACTTGAACTAAATATCATTAATAAATGGGGAATAAACCTGAAAGAATTCACGACTGTCAGAGCTGAACTTGCTGAAGGTTCGGATTTGAGCATAGCAACGATCGCTCTTGGTGGTTCCGTTGTGAAACACCGATATGACGTGAGTCTATTGGGGGAACGAGCGCACTCGGATGTCAAAGGTGTTGCTGTTGGGGACGGAACCCAGCACTTTGACTTCATGACTGTGCAAGAGCATTCGGGTCGACAATCGACTTCAGACGTCGGAATAAAAACAGCCCTCGCAGGTGAATCAAGGGCTGTGTATTACGGGATCACACGGGTACTGGAAAGTGCTGGCGGATCATCAGCGAACCAAGAAAACAGGAATATGCTGTTAGCTTCGAATGCCAAAGCTGATTCAGATCCAGTACTAGAAATACTGACAAATGATGTCAGCCGATGCGGACATGGAGCCACAGTCGGACCGGTTGATAATGATGGACTTTTTTACTTAATGTCTCGCGGGCTGGATAAACGATCCGCACTCAAAATGTTGGTAGCAGGGTTCATGGCGCCCATAATTGATACCCTTAAAGACAGTGCACTGAGCGACAGTATTCGAGAGGACATCGATAGTAAACTTGAGAACTCCATATTGGACTAGAGCGGCAATTATGAATCCAGAAAGCCCAGGACCCCTTTTCATCTTTCCGCCTACTGAAGTGCCCATTGGAACAATTAAAATCTATACCAATGAAATGATTTCAATAGTGGTATCTCATCTACCGGACGATACTTGGGGTGCTGTGGAGAACCTTTGCTCACATGACAACGGCACTCTAGGAGAGGGTTATCTCCAAAACAATCTGGTGATTTGCCCGAGGCACGGGGCCGCGTTTGATTGCGTATCTGGAGCCGCAAAAAGCCTACCTGCTGTTAGGTCTATATCGGCCTATTCCGTTTCACTACAAGACAATGGGTATATGGCAATAGACCACCAAGCAAGTGCTTAAGAAGGTTATTTTAAAATGACAGATAAGGAACACCGCGCAGAGCTAAGCGTCGAACAGATCCGGCGTGATTTTCCTGTCTTGAAACGCACGGTCGGTAACGACAAACCCCTTGTCTACTTGGATAATGCAGCGACCAGTCAGACCCCTGTTCAAGTTATTGCTGAAATCACAAGGTTTTACCGAGATCACAACGCAAACATCCATCGAGGTGTGCATACTCTTTCCGTGGAATCCACAGATCTATACGAAGGTGCAAGAAATAAGATTGCAGAATTCCTGGGTGCACCTAGCGCAAGCGAATGTGTCTTTACCAGAAATACAACCGAGTCTATAAATCTGGTCGCATCAGCGTGGGCTAAATCCAACTTACAGGAAGGTGATGAGATCGTTATAAGTGAGATCGAACACCATTCGAATATAGTCCCTTGGCAAATCATCCGAGATGAACTTAACGTGACGCTAAAATTCATTCCAATGTTGCCGGATGGTTCATTGGATGTTGATGCGGCTGCTGAAATCATTGGACCCCGAACAAAGCTCGTCGCCGTTACCGCTATGGCAAATTCTTTGGGCTACATAACTCCCCTAGCCGACATCATCGAGATAGCCAAGAAGCATGACGCATTAGTTCTAGTTGACGGAGCCCAATCAGCCCCTCATATGCAAACTGATGTGGCTGCTCTCGGCGCCGATTTCTTTGCTTGCTCGGCACACAAAATGCTCGGACCTACTGGAATCGGTATCCTGTGGGCCAAGACTGAACTTCTAGACATCATGCAACCTTTCATGACTGGAGGAGACATGATATCCACGGTCACTATGTCTCAATCGACGTGGGCCGAAATCCCTGCCAAATTTGAGGCAGGGACACCAAACATAGAGGGAGCCATTGCATTTGGAGCTGCTTGCAATTACTTGGACAACATTGGCATGACTTCTATCCGAAATCATGAAAAAGAGCTCACCGGATTTGCACTAGACAAATTGAATTCGATTGAGGAAATAACTATTTTTGGACCAAGTAATGTGGAGAAAAGAGGCGGGGTAATCTCTTTCGCGTTACAGGGAATCCATCCACATGACATCGGCCAGTTTCTTGACTCAGAAGGAATTGCTATTCGAACCGGACACCATTGTGCACAACCTGTAATGTCAGCACTGAATGTTCCTGCTACCGCAAGAGCGTCGTTCTATCTATATAATACAGAGGCGGAGATAGACCACCTGACAGATACCTTGAAACAGGTAGTTAAATATTTCGGCTAGAAACCGATGACAGTATGGAGTAACAATGTCAAATGACTTGCTCGATGATCTTTATCGGGAACTTATCCTAGATCACTATAAGCAACCTCGAAATAATCTAAATTTGCCTGCTGCGAATTGCGCCGCCGATGGTTCAAATCCCCTCTGCGGAGATCAAATCCATATCACACTGACCCTCACAGATGAGAAGGTGGAGCAGATCGGTTTTACGGGATCGGGTTGTGCAATTTCTCAGGCCTCAGCAAGTATGATGACCGAATTTGTGCAGGGACGGTCAGTGATTGACGCACTCGACGGCATCGCTGCTTTTCAAACGATGATGACAACTTCTGCTCCTACGAATGCAGTTGGGTTCGATGATATTGACGCACTGATAGGTGTCTCAAAGTTTCCCGCACGTGTCAAATGTGCGTCACTTGGATGGAAAACTTTGGAGCAGGCCTTATCCACAAACAACGGTGTTGAAGTTACAACAGAATAGCTGAGAGCGGAGGAACTTTAATGGTGGAAGTAGCAAATCTTAGTGAAGAAGCGATCATGGAAGAACTCAAAGGGGTAGAGGACCCGGAACTTCGAATGAGCATTGTCGAATTAGGTCTGGTTTACGGAGTTAAGGCAGATGACGAAGGAATGGTCACTGTTGACATGACACTTACTTCTCCCGCATGCCCTGTGGGGCCGATGCTTCAGGGTATGATCTTTCATAAAGTAATGCAGATGGATGGTGTTGAGGACGTTGAAGTTAATCTGGTGTGGGCTCCGC
This sequence comes from Dehalococcoidia bacterium UBA2979, assembly GCA_002348225.1. GTDB lineage: Bacteria > Chloroflexota > Dehalococcoidia > UBA2979 > UBA2979 > UBA2979. The sequence continues at coordinate 51,115 of DEAP01000036.1, read as the reverse complement.
CTTGGGACCCAAAAACCATGGCATCGGATGAGGTCAAAATGGCTCTAGGGATATGGTAAATCTAGTCAAGCACTAGAGAAATCGGACTCGCTGGCAACGGTATCTTTTCATCATCGTCTCCTGTTGAGCATGCTCCGATTGAGTTCGCCGCGCATCTCGCAAGGTAAATATACTCTAAGTCTATGACGTATCTACCAAGGACCGATGGGTCGTATCGGACAATAACTTCATGAAGATCACGACCTGAGCTAGATGTTATACGCGAGCCACCGATATCGTAACTAGTTTCAGTACAAAAATCCGAGAATACTCCCCCAACTGGATTCCATCTGACGTGGCAACCAGTTTCACCATACGAGACATATCCTGCAATCTGGTCATCCGTAACCACTATCCAAACACCATATGTGGACCCCTCAGTATCCGCGCCAAATACTGGGATCGGCACAAAACGGGGCAAGCCCTCCTGTACTTCTGTCGCTTCAATCCTAACTACCGGATCTGGTGTGCTGAAAAATTGACTCGTGCAGTATCCGAAACCTACAAGCACCAGCAACAAGAGAAACCCTGACAACAGGAGTCTAAACCATGGATTAGTTGGCCTGCTGTAATCAGGTTCGCCTGAAATACTGTCCATTTATTATGCTTCCGTCTAAATCCTATGGTTAAAATGATTCTTAAACTACCTTATAGGATACTAGAGACTCTCTTATGGCAAAAAGACTCACACGACGAAGATTCATAGTCGCCGCCTGCAGTTCGCTGGCGACTGCTTTGACAGGCTGTGAGGGAGTTTTGCCAACACCAAAGAGACTTCCCACGATAGATGTTGTATCGCGACCTATTAGCTCGACTACGCGCATAAAATTACGAAAACCAAATCTATCGTCCTACCTGCCGAGTGAAGATTCGTTACAAATGGTTGATTTCAGGGAGGGGGACTTCACGTCTAAATTATCAACTTATGAGCATTCCTTGGTTTTCGAAAAGCTAATCTGCATCGACCCCAGAAATTCGAACCTGACCCCAGGATTAGCCGAGCACGTGGAATGGATCGATCCGTTGACTTTCAATTTTGAACTAACACCTGGACGGTCATTCCACTCAATCGACAATGCCGACGCTATTAGCATCAACGCACAAACAATACTCGATAACGCCGAGAGAGCCAGACAGGCCGACACATTCTTATGGAATCAGGTTGTCACGGAGATGAATGGATTCGTCCATACTGACAGTCTGAGGGAACATGTCGTTATAAGATTAGACGGGGTATACGCAACTTTTTTTGACGAATTAGCCTCCACAGAGGGTGAAATTACGGGGCCGCAGTCTTATCCCGGTATCAGTGATTTGGTCGGTTCTGGCCCCTTCATTCCTGTGTCCAAGTCAGATGGGACTCGATACCTCCGAAGAAATCAGGGGTATGCGCGATCTAAGCACGCCAACATAGCAGAGATTCACTTCAAAGAAGAGGCTTCCAAGGAGGCCATTGCTGATGAGCCGGTTATACCTGAGATATTGACGGGCACTAATGACAAAACAGTATTCCGCTCTAGCTCTGGCTCGCTACAACACCGCATTGGAACTGGCCAGTGGTACCTCGGACTAAGAATTCACGCTGGTCGATCTGACAACATATCCGCTCCTACAAAACTGATGAGTGATCAAAGAATACGCATCGCAATTGCAAAAGCAATTAATTCCGACGAAATAAGTAAGCAAATACGTGGACGAAAGCCGACACTAATTGCCGGACCGTATAGAGCTGACATTCTTCCACGAGAAGAAATTGAAACAAATAAAAATATTGTATTTGACTCCGCAGACGCCAAGAGATTAGCTCTCGGAGCTAATTATCAGGGGCAACGGCTGCGATTGTTACACCAAAATACACTGCCAGACACGTCGATAGCTCTGTTGATTCGAGACCAGCTCCAAGCCTCTGGCTTTAATGTAGAACTTGAACCTACATCGCGGGAGCTCTTCCGAGACGATCTTGATACTCGTGAGTATGAAATGGCTCTCCTGCATCTCGAAGGGTTTCAGAACGCAAACCAAGCTCTGAAAATATTTGCTCATAACGAGAGAGATGCCCGATTTGCAAATTATTGGGCATTTTCGTCCCCTGAGGTCAATTCGATCCTCGAAAAAGCGAATGCAAGTGTTCTGCCTTGGGAGAGAACATACTTCCATTTAGAAGCTCAACGGCGCTTACTTGATCTCGGGCCAGCGCTAATCCCGTTAGCATCTGAGGATCAAGTTCTCCAGAAGCCATCAAGTTTGACCAACTACGATCATGATGCCTATAACTACAATGACTCTGTTCTGTCGCGCTTCTGGCGTGTTAATCGAAACATATGAAAAGGGAAGGAAGATTTGAACTATGCCCACTCTAGTTGAATATGCAGATCAAATGTGGACCGAGGGCCCAACTTCGGACAGACATCCTTGGAGAGCACTGAATACATTCGAAGAAGTTAGCAACGGGGTATGGTTTGCATCCTCATTTGCAAATCTCAGTCTCATTCATGGTGGCACAGAGTTACTCGTGGTGGATCCAGGAGCAACCAACAATGCGGAACACAAATTTGATCAAATTAGGGGGATTTTTCCAAACCTGCCTGTCAAGGCAGTGGTTTTCACGCATGGGCATCACGATCACTGCTTCGGTGCCGAGCGCTATATCAACGAAGCTAATGAAAACGGGTGGAATAGCCCTGAAATTCTTGCACATCCTGCGATTAATCATCGCTTTGACCGATATGCCAAAACCGCAGGATTTAATGAAGTAATCAACAGCAGGCAATTCCGAGGTGGTGCTAGTGTCGGATCGTGGAAGAAAGACTATGTTCGACCTACTAGGGAGATCAGTGGCCCCACCCAACTCAATGTAGGCTCAGTAACCGTACAGATTAATCCCGCCCGTGGAGAAACAGATGATGCCCTGTGGTTACATATTCCGGAGCTTGAAACAATCTGTACTGGTGATCTGTTTGTCTGGACAGCCCCTAATGCTGGCAATCCACAAAAAGTGCAGCGTTATAGCGGTGATTGGGCTAACAGCCTGCTACATATGAATGAGCTGAATGCACGGATTATCCTTCCTGGACACGGACCACCAATAATTGGAAAGGAACGGGTCCATGACGCGTTGGTCAGTACAGCTGAATATCTCCAAACATTGGAAGATCAGACGATCCAACTAATGAATTCTGGTGCACCCTTGGACACCATATTATCTGAAGTAACCGTGCCTAAAACACTCTTACAAAAACATTTCCTTCAACCTGTTTACGATGAGCCTGAATTCATAATACGAAATATATGGCGACTATATGGAGGCTGGTACGACGGGCAGCCTGCAAATCTAAAACCACCCAGTGAAGCAAGTATGGCCGTGGAATTAGTGCAATTAATTCCCAACGGGACAGAGGCCTTAATGGAAAGAGCCGTGGAATTAGCAGCGCAAGAAGAATGGCGGTTAGCCTGCAAGTTAGCAGATATCGCCTTCAACTCCGATCCGACAGATAAAGAGACGATGTTACGTCGCGGAATGCTATATAGCGAACGGGCAAAAGTCGAAACTTCAACTATGACAGTAGGTATCTTTAACTCCACCGCGCGAGAAATGGGTATCCTCCCCAGTTCAGACAACACGTTCAGCGCCCAAGAAAAATAGAATAATCGAGCTTCCTTCTGGTAGAATCCATGGGAATCAAGGTATGAACGAAGGAAACAGCATGGGCAGTCTGGCAGGTATTCGCGTCCTCGACATGACACAGTACGAAGCAGGCACTTCCTGCACCCAATACCTCGCATGGCTCGGCGCAGAAATTATCAAAATCGAATCAATCGCCGGAGATCCGGGTCGAGGCGCTGCCGGTGTGAATATGCCCGGCGACTCACAATATTTCATGAACTATAACAGTGGGAAGAAGTCAGTCGTACTAAATCTAAAAGAAAGCCGAGGGCGTGAACTCCTCCTCGATCTAGCTAAACACTGTGATGTATTCGTCGAGAATTATGGACCTGGGGTAATGGAAAAGCTCAACATAACAGCTGATGTAATGCAAAAAATTAACCCAAGGCTAATTTACGGACGTATCAAAGGATTCGGACTTTCTGGACCATATGCAGACTACAACGCCTATGATTGGGTTGCTCAAGCAGCGGCTGGTACGTATTCCGTCACAGGTGACCCTGATGGACCTCCGCAAATAGTTGCCCCCACAATAGGAGATAGCGGCACAGGCATCCAAATGGCACTGGGAATTCTGGCAGCCTATATTGAAGCTCAACAAACGGGACAAGGCCAAACTATAGAAGTCTCAATGCAAGAGGCGGTAACCATTTTCATGAAAACTCTCGATCTCGATAACTGGGGGAAACATTCGGCTCAGCGTTATGGCACCAAAAGAGGGCGTACAGGTGGAGGTCTTTATCGGACTAAAGGTGGTGGTCCAAACGACTACGTCATGATCTTTCCAGTAACCTTAGTCCAGCAAGATGCATTATTTGCGGCGATCGAAAGACCGGAACTGCTGGCTGATCCGAAATTTGATTCTCTCGAAGCAAGAGTTACCAACGAAACCGAGCTTCGAGATATCATTCAGGAATGGGCCATCCAACATCCCAAGCAAGAAGCAATGAAAATTCTTGCCGAAGGCGGAGTGCCCGCTTCGTACGTCTTTGACACTCTTGATCTATTCTCGGACCAGCACCTTACTTCCCGAGACTTCATTACAGAGGTCCAGCACCCTGTGAATGGACCGATAAAGTTAATGAGACACCCATTACGCATGTCAGGAGCACTCCTACCGGAAAGATCTCCGCTGCTTGGTGAACATACTGCCGATGTCCTCCAAGAATATTTAGATATCACACCTGAAGCTTTCCAAGACTTAGTAGCTGACGGCATCACAATTGCCTTTGAACAGGATTTTTAGTCCATTTTATTTCGTGGGAGAATCAGCAGTCATAAGAGCTCGAGCTTCTTCCTCAGAGGCAACCGCGTCGATCAGTACGTCAATTTCACCGTCAAGAATCTTCGGCAAGCCGTGAGTAGATAGATTTATACGGTGATCTGTAATCCGATCCTGCGGATAATTATACGTCCGAATTTTTTCAGAGCGATCACCTGATCCAACCTGAGAGCGCCTCGCATCTGCCTGTTCCGCGACGATCTTATCTCTCTCAATTTCATACAATCGTGCACGTAAAACCGTTTCTGCCTTAGCACGATTCTTTAGCTGGGATCGCTCATCTTGGCATGTCACTACTATCCCTGTTGGCTCGTGTGTAAAACGGACTGCGGAAGAAGTTTTATTAACGTGTTGTCCGCCAGCTCCGCCAGCTCGGTACGTGTCAATTCTCACTTCGTCCCAGTTGATCTCCATATCAACATCATCAACTTGAGCAAGAACGGCCACCGTCGCCGTTGATGTATGTATTCGACCTTGTGTTTCAGTTTCGGGAACACGCTGTACACGATGTACACCCGACTCATATTTGAGTCTGCTATATGCACCATCACCATTGAGTTCAAAGGTGATTTCGCGAAATCCTCCGGCGTCATTAGCCGACGTATTAATCACTTCCACTTGCCATCGTTGGCGTTCAGCATATCGCTGATACATTCGATAAAGATCGTGAGCGAATAGTCCAGCTTCGTCACCGCCCGCACCCGCTCGAATCTCAACGATCACATCCTTCTCATCGGCTGGGTCTTTCGGGAGAAGTGAAACCTTAAGTTCGTGCTCCAACTGGCTGTATTTCGGTTCGAGATCTTCTATCTCAACTCGTGCGAATTCCTGAACTTCTTCATCGTCGTCCCTTAGCATTCCACGAGCATCATTGAGAGCGCGCTCTATTTCTTCGAGTTGATGATATTTAGTGACTATTGCACTGAGGCTAGAACGTTCTTGGGAAATTTCGCGAATACGATTATGGTCTGCCAATATCTCCGGATCGGTGAGCATTTCTTCCAGAGACTCATAGTGCTGGACTAGTTCCGTAATTCGTTCAATCATTGTACTAGCATAACAAGCAACTTCTCCCCGAGCACTCATTTAACGCCCACTTTGGACGAAAGGGGCGACGATAGTAGACTAAAGACCCATGAACTGAACCACATTGGATTACCGTGAAAACCTCTAAAACACTTATAACATCTACACGGAACCCTCACATTATTGAGGCTCGCGGTTTGAGACTGCGAAAAAAACGAGACCAGTTAGGTAAAGCATATGTGGAGGGGATAAACAGCACACTAGCTGCGATCGAAAGTGGTGCCGCCATTGAACATCTCATTGTTTGTCCTAACCTCCTCAAAAGTGAGCCTGTGAAACAGTTGCTTCGAAATTCAACATTGCTTGTACTCGAAGTAACCGAAGAAGTATTCAGAAGCTTGTCTAAGAGGGACGGCCCGCAAGGAATCGCGGCAGTCGTTAGACAAATCTGGTCAGAACTAGAATCGATAAATACCGGCAAAAAAGATTCGTTATGGATCGCACTTGATTCCGCGGCCGACGAGGGAAATATCGGAAGTATCATTCGAACAAGTGAAGCCGTTTCAGCGGCTGGCGTTATTCTGGTAGGGAACACCGCAGATCCTTATAGTCCACTTGCCATCAAGGCAAGTACCGGGGCTTTGTTCTACCAAGACCTGATACGGTGCTCCTGGGATCAACTCGTGGAATGGGCACGAAAACATGCAGTGAGAATAGTAGGTACTTCAGGCTCTTCCACTATCGACTATAGAAACATAGACCGGTCAGCCGAAACCTTAGTCGTGATGGGATCGGAGAGGGCTGGATTAAGCGAAATACAGCAACAGCAATGCGATTTAGTGGTATCAATTCCGATGAATGGAAAGGTAGACTCACTGAACGTTTCGAGTGCAGCCACACTTCTTCTATACGAACTAAGCAGTAGCTGAGTGATTAGAGCTAGAAATGAAAGCGCGTACAGTCGGGGAACTTCTTCGAATATCAGCAAATACCTTGGTAGAACGCCAGTTAGCTTGGGATATCGACGATGGTCTGCTGCAAGCAGAACTGTTGTATGCCAAGGTGTCCGCGACAAGCCGCACACAAGTAATCGCAGATAAAGATAGCGCGATCTCTCCTGCATCTTTGAATGAATATAGGCTCGTGTTTGATAGGCGTTTGGCAAGCGAGCCTATCGGATACATCCTTGGGGAAAAAGAATTCTTTGGGATTCCGCTGATGGTTGGGCCTGGAACACTAATACCACGGCCCGAAACTGAGGTGTTAGTAGAAATTGCTTTGGAACGGTGCAAAACAATAGAAAACATTTCAGAATATTTAAATATCATCGATGTGGGCACTGGTTCAGGAGCAATTGCTATAACATTGGCGAGATATCTGAGTAATTTCAGAGTGTATGGAATCGATGTATCCGAAGACGCGTTGCGGTGGGCCAAGAAAAACGAAGAGCTATTCAATCTACATGACAATATTGAGCTCAACAGAGGCGATCTACTATCTGATATCTCCGTTGCGTTAGAACATAAAACCTCAGTTTTGGTCGCGAATCTTCCATATATACCTACTGAGGAAGCAAATACCCTCCCCGAAGAGATTAGAGAGCAGGAACCATTTGTAGCAATCGACGGTGGAGAGGATGGCCTAGACTTATTCCGTAGGCTTGCCGTACAACTTTCCTCTGTACTCACCCCGGACCTAGGCTGCGTGCTTTTCGAGGTGGGCGCAGGTCAGATCAGCTGGGTCGAAGATATTATTCGCGATGGGATAGAGCCAATTACCGACAAAGTTCTCAAAGTAAGTCATCACCGCGATCTCACCAACACTAGGCGAGTGCTGGAAATTAGCTACGGCATCTAAGTACTAAGGAGTCCCAGCACTATACGCCTGCCGGCCGTGTCTGAGATATTTGATATGTCTTTCCCTCTGTTTTGATGCTAGGAGCAATTATCATCCTTGTTGCGTGAAACTCTTCGATGGTTTGTGCACCACAAGTTCCCATTGAGGTTTTAAGGGCGCCTACCAGATTCTCCGTACCATCCGTCTTGGAGGTTGGTCCAAACAATAACTTATCTAAGGTTGTATTCTGTTTAACTTGAACCCTTACTCCTCGTGGGAGGGTGGTACTTGGAGTCGCCATTCCCCAGTGATAGCCCTGGCCGGGTGCCCCTTCACAGGAAGCAAATGGAGAACCAATCATTACCGCATCAGCGCCGGCACAGATAGCCTTCGATACGTCTCCACCAGTTCTCAGTCCGCCGTCAGTAATAATCGGTACATATCTACCCGTGTGCTTATAGTAAATGTCCCGGGCATGCGACGTTTCGATCGTAGCTGACACTTGAGGCATCCCTATCCCTAGAACCTCCCTGGACGTACATGCCGCACCTGGTCCTACACCAACCAAAACTCCATGTATGCCAGTTTCCATAAGCTCAAAAGTCGCCTGTTTGTCCACTGTATTACCGACGAGTATCGGAATATCACCCATCTGCTTGACTAATTTATCAAGCTGCAATCCTTCAAGTGAACGGGATACGTGTTTGGCCGTTGTAACTGTTGCTGCCACACTGAAAATATTCACTCCAGCATCTTTCGCTATTAATGCGAATCTCTTTGCGTTCTGTGGTGCTACAGCAACTGCCGATATAGAACCAGTCGAGTTGATTTCTTCGATCCTGGCACCCACGAGTGCCTCTTTTATAGGTTGAGAATAAGCCCTCTGGATCACTGCGGTCGAGTTCTCGAGTTTCGCATCTGCTATTTCTTCAAGCACTCCTTCAGCATCTTCGTAACGAGTCCAAAGGCCATCGAGATTCAATACCCCAAAGCCTCCTAGTTTAGATATACGAGACGCGAAGCCAGGACTGGTCACACCGTCCATAGCCGCTGCAATTATCGGATTAGAAAATGTGTACTGGGCAAGTGTGAACTCTGGAGTCACTAAATCAGGGTTCGTCGTGACCGCACCAGGAACTATCGCCACGTCATCAAAGCCGTATGCACGATCCAAACTTTTCGGTGCAGGACCATCCGGCGGCGTAAAATCTATCTGAGTCACGGCTGATTCTTCAGCAACCATTGATGGCCCCACCTTTAAACTAGCATATCAACAACTTCAAATTCGAGCACTAACAAATCTTAAGTTTTACTTACTCAATATGTAATTAATTTAGTAATCGGAACTTATCCACTAGATTCAAACAGGTTACTCCAGCTATGCTCGAACCAGAGTTCTTTAGCAGATATAGGCTGGCTTAGTGACTGACAATTCAAAGAAATACATACTCACTGCGGTGGCATGGCCGTATTCAAACAACCATCTCCATTTAGGGCATCTCGCAGGTGCCTACCTCCCTGCCGATATTTTCTCCAGATACCACAGAATGAAAGGTAACCACGTGTTGATGGTATCGGGCTCAGACTCACACGGCACACCAGTAACTGTTCGAGCAGAGGAAGAGGGGGTTACTCCCAAAGATATCTTCGAGCGGTACCATAACTCATTCTTACAAACCTTCGATTCACTTGGAATTGAGTTCGATCTATTTACCTCAACTGACACAAGCAACCATGCAGACGTCACACAAGATTTCTTCCTTCGGCTGAAAGACGAGGGTGTTCTATACGAAGCTGAGCAGACTCTTTTATTTGATCCGGATGTCAAAAGATTTCTCCCCGACAGATATGTAGAGGGTACGTGCCCCTTATGTGATTCTCCCAATGCCAGAGGTGATCAATGTGATGACTGTGGCTCCACTCTCGATGCACTGGAATTGATCGAACCACGATCCAAGCTTTCGGACAGTACTCCCATTAGGAAAGAATCAATGCACTGGTTCCTTAAGCTATCAGCGTTTTCAGAAAAACTCACCGATTGGTTACAAACGAAAAGTGGATGGAAGCCACAAGTCCGTAATTTGTCCTTGGGGATGATTGGAGCTGAGCTACCTGATCGATCCATAACCCGTGACCTAACCTGGGGTATCCCGGTACCAATTGAGGGATATGACGAAAAGCGAATATATGTCTGGTTCGAGGCTGTAATTGGTTATCTATCTGCCTCCATAGAATGGGCTGCATCGCCTGCCAACATTGAGAATGACAGCCGGTCCTGGAAAAAATGGTGGATGGATTCGGAGGCCGAAACATACTACTTCGTCGGTAAGGACAATATCCCCTTCCATGCAATCATTTGGCCTGCGATGTTACTGGGGTACGGCGGTCTAAATTTGCCGACGAATGTGCCCGCCAACCAGTACCTGCTGATGTCCGGCACTAAGGCTTCCAAGAGTCGTGGTACGGCGATATGGGCTCCCGATGCTCTGGAGCACCTAAATCCTGATGCGCTTCGATACGCGCTGACTGCCTCAATGCCTGAAACTAGTGACTCAGACTTTACCTGGCAGGAATTTGTCAGACGAAATAATGATGAACTCGTAGCACGGTGGGGAAATTTAGTGAACCGCGTTCTTCAGATAACTAACCGTAATTTCAATGGCAAAATCCCGGAACGACCTGCCAATTTCTCTCACGAAAGCTCCCAACTTATTGAACTTTCTGAGCAAGCATTTGATAGATGCGGACAGGCATACGAAAAAGTTGAGCTGCGCAATGGCCTGCAGCAGGCAATGGAAGTAGCCACTGCAACGAACAGATACTTGGAAGACCGCGCTCCATGGTCAGCGTTAAAAGATGAGACTCACGGGTTCGCGCATGCTGGAGAGACTTTGTTTACTGCTCTTCAAGTGATTAGTAACTTAGCCATTCTTCTCACGCCAGTTTTGCCTTTTTCCTCGAATCAAGTACTACGATTGTTAGGCCAATCCGGGACAGCGACAGCTCATGGGTGGGAACCAGCGCCGATTTTCCCTAGTACAAATTTGCCGCAACCAACTCCGCTCTTCGAAAAACTCGACCAAGATGAAATCGAGCAATTGTTTGACTCCACTCAAGACTCGAGCTCGTAAACGATGCCTCAACGCCTCTCTGCGCCATTTTCCGACTTATTCAATGTGACGGATGCACACAGCCACGTATCTTCCACTGAGTTCGACGAAGATCGAGATCAGATGCTTATGCGTTCAGCACAAAGTGGTGTGGTACGGATTGTTGACATTGATTATCAAGAGGACGCCGTTAGCAAAAAACAGATAGCACGGCATAATGGAATAGATTTAATTTGTGGAGCAGGTATACACCCCCATGACGCTTCTAGCTATCATGAAGATAAGAATCGACTTCTCGCAGCACTTGATTCAAAACAGTACTCGATTGTCGGTGAAATCGGCCTCGATTTCTATCGGAATCTATCCCCGCATGATGAGCAAATTTCAGCATTTATTGACCAGCTAGAGCTAGCCGTAGAGTATCGACTCCCGGTGGCGATCCATTCGCGACAAGCTGACCAGAAGACCTTTGAAATTCTGGAGCACTGGTGCAAGCGGACGACTGGCTATCTTGGACCTGAGCGAGAGCCTGGGATGATACATTGTTTTTCTGGTAATGCTGAACTAGCAGGCAGATACATTGATTTGGGATTCCAAATATCTATTTCCGGTATAGCCACGTTTAAAAACGAGATTAATGCTCCAGAGGTGATTATTTCATCACCAATCTCGTCAATACTAGCCGAAACCGATGCACCCTACCTGACACCCGAGCCCCATCGTGGCAAACGAAATGAGCCGATTTATGTATTAGACACCATTCGATTTATAGGTAAACTGAAAGGTATGCCAGCCCAAACGGTGGCCGATACAACTTCGGCAAATTTGGTAAGACTTCTTGGCATGGATGAGTAACAGGGAGTATCCCGATGACCCGTAACGAAGAGCTCGAGAATTTATATGGGCCGGCCGCAAAAGATCTACCCGCTGTGACAGAACTTATCCAGTCAGTAGCAAGTCAACCCGAACTAGAATTCTTAAGACAGATGCTTAGCGCAGCGCTCGCTGGATCAGGCAAGCTTCTTAGGCCAGCAATATCTCTCCTCTCTGCTCGATTGGGTGAATATAACCTAAGTTTGGCCGCCCCTTTGGCGGCTTCAGTTGAGCTACTCCACACAGCTACTCTGGTGCATGATGACGTTATCGACCAGGCTGATCAGCGTAGAGGAGAACCCACACCCAATGCTCTGTTTGGAAACTCTGCCTCAGTGATGCTTGGGGATTACATGTTCGCGAACGCGGCAGACTTTATTGCACAAACGGATAAACCCATCGTGGTGCGCAAATTCGCTAAGACAATCATGGAAATGGCACAAGGGGAACTAGTACAAGATTCCCACGTTTTCGAGTACTCAGACGACATCAACAGATACCTAAACCAAATAAGAGGAAAAACTGCCGTACTCTTTGCAACAGCTGCCGAAGGAGGAGCGATCGTCTGCGATGCCGACCGCGATACCATCTCGGCAATGCGTGGATATGGGATGAACTTGGGGATGGCTTTTCAGGTCGTGGATGATATCCTTGATTTCACTGGAGATGCTAGCCTTATGGGGAAGCCGATTGGCTCAGATTTAATGTCCGGAAACATTACGCTCCCAGCTATTCTCTACATGCAGAAAAACCCATCTAACCCCATACAGCATGCATTTGAAGGTGTAAGGCGCACCTCAAACATCAAAAAGGCAATTAAGGAAATTCTTGCTGATGACTCAATATTCTGGGAAGCAAAAAACATCGCAAGGGAAATGTGTGACGAAGCAAGAGAATCAATAGATGATCTGCCAGACTCCACTGAGAAGAAGGTACTATTAAATCTGGTCGAATATACTTTCAGTAGAGAACATTAATTGGGCTTTGTGACATGATCGTTACTGACCTGCCACCATCTGACCTCTTCAACTAGATTTGCCGACTTAAGCTCTCTTTCTAGAACCGTTTTCATTAAGTCATGCATTACTGACGATAGCTCAAGCTCTAAAGAGGAGTCCACAGCGATCGTAACCAACTGATCAAAATCCCATTCTTGATAGGCTCGCAGCACCTTTAAAGCTCGGGAACTAATACTAGAGACACGCTGAACGTTATCAAGGCATTGCTTTAGAACTACTCCACCATCGGTTGGCGACCAGACGGCATCCTCAGCGGGGACATCTGAGCCACAATGTATACACTGGTCAAGAACTGGTCTAAACCCTGAAGAATCAAGTAATTCGAATTCAAAGCTTCTTATTGAGACGGAGTGCGGATATCCTCCCGCAATTCGTTGGATAACCGTCAGTAATGGATTAAATAATTCCCCCCCTGTATCTTCCAGACTGAATTTATCGGCCAAATCAAGAGCATATAGAAAAATGGTGAGGCTTTGCAGGTCTGATCTAGCCTCTCGAAACATCTCAATGGTTTGTGCCTCACGTATGATGTCAAGGTTACGGCCCACCGCAATTTCCAACTGACAATATGTACCCGGTTCGAGGTGTCCCGCCAGTCTACTTTTCGGCTTAAGAAGACCTCGAGCGACTATCTCTCTTTTCCCAAATTCAGGGCTGAGTATGGTGATTATTCGAGCAGAATCAACGTAGTCTCTCTGACCAATCACTATCGCCTTAGTTGAATAAGTCCTCGGCCTTCGCTCTGTCATTTTATTCAACCCGCCAGCAACACTCACATCACGTGTCTATTCTGGAGAGCCCGTCCCAGAGTATCTATATCGGCATATTCAAGGTCACTGCCTGTAGACAATCCTCGTGCAAGCCGAGTCACTTTTGTCCCCGCATCCTGGATAATACGGGAAAGATACATCGCGGTTGCTTCTCCCTCAGTACTTGGGTTAGTCGCCACAATTACCTCCGCTATATTCGAAGTTGGTGCGTGTACTCTCGATAGTAGTTCCTGAATCTTTATATCCTCGGGACCAATACCCATACGTGGTGAAATGACCCCATGCAGGACATGATACAACCCAGTAAAATCACCAGTCCGTTCGATAGCGGTAACATCAAGTGGCTCTTCGACCACACATACCACCGTCGAATCTCGACTTGAATCCATACACACCAAGCATAGGACATCCACAGTCAAGTTCTGGCAATCACGACACAATACAATATTCTCTTTGACTTCTATCAGCGATTCAGCTAGTTCACGAGCCAAAGCATCCGGCGACCGCAAGATATGGTATGCGAGTCGCTGAGCTGAGCGTGGTCCTATGCCCGGTAATGAGTGGAACGAGTTCACCAAACGAGTGATCGGTGATTTAGTTTCTCGACTTCCAGAAATCAAGTATCGCTCTGATTCACTCTCCGTCCCCATATCTATTCCTCCGACGTTTCTATCAATTGGCCTCCTAGATTTAGTGCCTCGTCGACTAAATGTCCACCAGAAGAATTAGTTTGTGGTTCAATAATATTATCGGTCGGAATCTTTTCTCCAAGGTCAGGCCAATGGCTATAAGTGACTTGGATATCCGTCCCCAATACGGCTGAGACTGCCTCATCTAGCACCTCCGCAGGAACCACGCCCGCAATCTGTTTTTTTCGATCGAGGAAATTCTTGAGATGAGCTTCATATAGAAAACCAACTTCAAGATTCTCTGTGGTGAGACCTCGCGGTCGTGCATTGGACAACAAGGCTTCCGCCGGCCTGCTCTTATCTCTCACCATTTGTCGAATCTCAAGCCATTGGGTTTCAATATTAGTGACCGATGACGAAACAGTGGCACTACCGTCCGGATAATCTGAAACATTGCTGTAATCCGTCTGAGTTATCTCAGATACCTCAACTCCGGTCAGTTCGCCTAGAGTCTCGTCTTGTTTGTCCGACTGAACGGGGTTGACTTCGGTGATCTTATTAGCGTCGAGTTTCCCACCATTTTCATCAGTACCATGCTCACTCGAAGTCCGATTGCTCAAAGAAAGTTTTGCAATCACCAGTTCCAATGGAAGCGCGTTGAATTCGTCGCCCTTGAATCTGGAGCCACTTAGTTCAGAAAGTGAGTCCATGGCCGTGATCAATTTATCAACCGTTGTATCCTCTCCAGCTGAAATTTTGTTAATCTGATCCGTGTAAAACTGATCGGTCACTAGAGCATCACGAATACCTGCCTTCGAAAACAGTAATGCCCTTAACACTAAAACCACATCCTCAGCGAATTTTCTGATATTTAGTCCATCAGCGACGGCGACATTGATTAGCTTCAGGGCATCGGGTAATGAGTCAGCAATAATATATTTACTCAAGTCCAATGCCCGCTGATCCATATTCAGTCCGAGATTTTCTCGAGCCTGACCCTCAGTTACTGAATCACCATAAGCAGCCGTTATTCGATCGAGGGCGTTAACGGCATCACGAAGTGAACCACTCGCATATCGAGCAAGTAACTGCAATACTTCATCAGAGAGTGAAAAATTTTCACTCTCTGAAATCTCGGTTAACCTGTTAACTATGTCGGAAACACTAAGTCGCCCAAGATTAAACCGCTGCGACCTGGACTGAATGGTTGTCAAAACACGATCGGCTTCAGTAGTAGCAAAGATAAATATTACGTGTGGTGGCGGTTCTTCAATATGTTTCAGGAGGGCCGTAAATCCTTGCGGACTCAGGGCGTGAGCCTCATCAAACACATATACTTTATAACGAGAGACGTTAGGAGCATACAGTACCTTCTCGGATAGGGTCCTAATATCATCGACACCACCGTGGGTTCCTGAATCTATCTCGATTAAATCAATAGCATTACTGGCATCATGGCTGAGACACGAATTACAGGAGTTACACACATCACCCTCTGTAAAAGTTTCGCAGTTGACCGCCTTTGATAAGATCCTTGCAAGTGTGGTCTTTCCAGTCCCGCGCGGGCCCGCAAACATATATGAATGAGATATTTTTCCTGACTCAATACTATTTCTGAGAGTTTGTACGACAGGAGCATGACCGGAAACTTCCTGAAAGGAGCTCGGTCGCCATTTGTTAAACAATGCTTCTCGAGCCATTAGCCCTCCAAAGTATGTGTCCAAATTAGTCTAGCAGGAATCCTCATATTTCTATCCCAATCAAAATCAGCTACTTGCTGAGATCTCCATGTATCCCCGACCCTAGCCATTTTTCTTCAACCAGTCGCATAATATCTGCTTCTTCCTCGCTGCCATGAGAATATCCGAGAAGATGTAAAACGCCGTGCAGGACCACGTGTCGTAGCTCAAGGGCCGGGTCAATATCTGCTGAATCCGAATTCTCCGAGACTATTTCATAACAAACGACGATGTCACCCAAATAATTCGCAGCCTCATTCATATCCGCGGGGGGTTGGTCGCCAGGAGGAAAGGACAGCACATCAGTTGGTGTGTCAAGATCTCTATGGGCTCTGTTCAAATCTTGAATTTCAGTTCGGCTAGCATAAACCAACGTAAAATTGCCCCCGCTAGTAGTCAAATATGGAAGGGTATCAGCAAGGAAGGTCATAGTCTCGGCAGAAGCTTCCGGAATTTCCGTCAATGGCATCGCTAGCACTTCATAATCCCATTTGCCGAGGGACAAAGACATCAGATTAACGATTCTACGGCCGTCTTCGCAGCGTTGATTAGAGGATTAGGCAGGATGCCGATGAGTACAGTCCCAGCCATCATGACCACTAAAACAGTCTGCTGCCAACCATCGGGCCGTATCGCTGAGTCTCCGGAAGGTTCATCCAGCCACATCATCCTCAACCAGCGGAGATAATAGTAAGCTGAAATAGCAGTGTTCAATACTGCAACTGCAACAAGTCCTACCAACCATAAATCTCCTCCAGTAATCGCTGCGTTGAAAACGTAAACTTTTGCGATGAAGCCAGCCGTGGGCGGAATACCAGTCAACGAGAGAAGACTAATAGAAAGTACCACCGCTACAAGAGGTGATCTCTTGATGAGTCCTGCAAAGTCGGTGAGTTCACTCGAACCCAATTTCGATCTTATGAAATGAACCGAAAGGAACGCCCCGAGGTTTGTAAACAGATAGGTGGCCACGAAAAAAGTGACTGCACTAGCGCCAGAGACAGACCCTGCAGTGAGTGCCGCTAATCCTACTGCTATATTGCCCGCCTGAGCTATAGAGGAATATCCGAGGAGTCGTTTTGCGTCCGTCTGTCTAAGTGCTCCTAAATTACCAATAATCATAGAAGCGACAGCGAGTATTACGAAGATACGACTTAAATCAGTTGCTAAATAGAAATCGCCGCCGCCTAAACCACTGTAAATAAGTCTCAATGCAACGGCAAAACCAGTCGCTTTTGACGCCACTGATAGAAAGGAGCCTATCGCGCTTGGCGCGCCTTGATACACGTCTGGTGCCCATCCATGAAATGGAGCCAGAGCCATTTTGTACCCTAACCCAGCCACAATAAACATTAGCGAGAGCAGAAGTACTAGCCGGTATTCTTCCGGTGCGGACTCAGCAAAGCTCAATATTTGGTCGAGCGACACCACGCCACTCACCCCAAAAAGAAATACAAAACCGTAGAGCAGCACTGCCGCGGCGACCGCACCTGTAAGCAAGTATTTCAATCCAGCTTCTGCCCCTTTATCGTCCTTTACGATGGCTACGAGAATAAACTGTGATATGGATGTTGTTTCGATGGCGATAAAAATCGTAATTAGATCACTGGCCTGAGTCAGGATGGTCATCGAAGCGGCTGCGGTGAGAAGGAGCGCATAGAATTCTATGCTCCGCTCGAGAGTATCAGCCCAGGTTCGAGTCGCCAGAACAATTGACAAGGTAGCAACGACGATGACTATCGAGAAGAAATTCGAAAAAGCATCGATCCGCACTGCCCCACCCAAGGCACTAGACTCCGTGCCAGCTGCGTGATGAACAAGCAACCAAATGCCGGCAATAATAAGAGCCAAGCAGGTCAAGGTGAACGAGTACGCTCGTCTTGGTAACATAAGGCCAACGAGCAACACTGTTCCTGAACCAACGAACAGAGCAACAGCGGGTCCAATCACATTTAAATGCTCCGCGAGATTCATATGCCCCCCTCCAGCACTGTCACTATGCCACTGACTTGCTGCAACCCAGTCTCAACTATTTCGGCAAGAATCGCTGGATATATCCCAAACAAAACTATTGGAATGATTAGTGCCACAATCGCTGTCCATTCCGGCCAGGAAGTGCTATCACGTAAATGTTCCCATTTTGGGTCTGCTGGTCCATGAAGAACCCTCTGCACCATCCATAGGATATAACCGGACGATAGGACCACGCCAATGATTCCCATGGTGGTGGCCACAGGGTGCGCTTCGAACGCCCCTAGGAATACCGTAAGTTCTGCTACGAACCCTGAGAGACCGGGCAAACCCAATGATGCAAGACCAGCGAATATCATAATTATTCCACCCTTAGGCAAATGGTGTATCAGTCCAGACATTTCCGAAATTTGCCTTGTGTGCGTTCGGTCATAGAAATAACCCACCATCACAAACAAAAGACCAGTGATCGTTCCGTGGGTAAACATTTGCAGTGCTGCTCCACTGAAACCCACTGCACCCATAGCACTGACACCCAGTAGAACATACCCCATATGTGACACTGAAGAATATGCAATTAATCTCTTTAGATCTGTCTGTCGTAAAGTAATCACACCTCCCCATATGATGGATAGTCCCGCCAGACCAGCCAGGATGTCCTGCGACTGTAACGCCGCATCAGGCATCAGCGGAATAGCTATTCGTAATATGCCGTACCCCCCCATTTTCAGAAGAACGCCAGCAAGCATCACTGATACCGCTGTAGGCGCATCTGTGTGGGCATCCGGTAGCCAGGTGTGCACCGGCACGACTGGCAGTTTTACCAAGAATGCAAGCATAATCGCCCAAAACACAACGGCCATTGGAAGTACAGTCTCAGTAACTGGCGACTCTGTTAACTGCTGTATATCGAATGAGCCTCCAGCTGCACCTAGAAGGAGGAACCCTGCAAGCATCAGAGCTGAACCGGCCAGAGTATAGATAAGGAATTTGGTGGCAGAATATAGTTTCCGGCCGGACCCCCATCGGGAAATCAGCATGAACATTGGTAGAAGTTCTAGCTCCCAAAATAGGAAAAATTGGATAAGGTCGAGGGACAAAAAGACTCCAGCAATTGCGCTCTCGAGCAACAGAAGCCACGCGAAATATTGCCCAGGTTTTTCGTCAATTTTCCAAGACACTAATACTGATACGACCCCTAACAGTCCTAAGAGTAAAATCATTGGTGCAGACAAGCCGTCCACCCCTAAGCCAAAACCAAGCGTAACTACGTCTGTCTGTATCCAATTAGTGCTGTCAACAAACTGCATACCTCCCGCCGTTGAGTCATATGCGACATATATGACTAAAGCCAAAATGAATGCCAACGTGGAGAAAAATAGCGCTATCCATCTTGCTTCGGTTTTACGATGCTCAGGGACAAACAAAGTCATAATTGAACCAGCAAGGGGCAATAACAAGAAACCAGTTAGCACTTATTGTCTCCCTTACTCTCTATTTCGGAGGAATCAAATTCTTCGGATTCATCATTTTTAAGGAATAATCAATAATGGCCTGAATATCTATTCCAAACACGCTCAACATGTCTCCGGAAAGCA
Source organism: Dehalococcoidia bacterium UBA2979 (assembly GCA_002348225.1). Lineage (GTDB taxonomy): Bacteria > Chloroflexota > Dehalococcoidia > UBA2979 > UBA2979 > UBA2979. Next base: position 31,559 of record DEAP01000036.1, on the reverse strand, counting down.
CCATGAAACCACCAAGAATCGCTACTAACCCAACCATATAGGCGGACGTATAACTCTGGACTTGCCCAGTCGCAGATCTCCGCAAGCCTTCTCCTACCAGTTTTGTTACGGAAGCAGCACCATTAACAACTGTCTCGATCACCAATCTGTCGATAAGTTCAGCCCCTCTAGCAAGTCCAGATAACAGGGCTCCGCGCACGAGTCGGTCTTCCGCCACCTCATTAACATAGTAGAGACGGGATACCGTCGAGTGTATCTTTGGCATTCTGGAACTTATATCGCTGGCCTGCGGTCGCCCGGCCAAATAAATGGCTGCCGCAGCACCGATACCAGCCAGTGCTGCAAGAGTCGAAATCATCAGCACCAATCCCTCAACATGAAAATGGAAATGACGCATCTCCTCAGGCAGAGCACCTTCCACAAATTCCCCAAAATGCATGAATGCAAAAAAGCCGAATGTGACTGCAGCGACAGCCCCAAACAACATAGGGATCCCCATGGTGGGAGGTGACTCATGCGGCGAACCGGAATGAGTGTCCCCATGCTCGGAGTCCGATTCCCCACCCTTGTATTCACCAAAAAATGTCAAGAAGATTGCTCTGAACATGTATAGCGCCGTTAAGAAAGCCACCGCTGTACCAATTAACCAAAGCAATTTATCAGCATGCCACGCTTCCAGTAATATTTCGTCTTTTGACCAGAAACCCGCTAAGGGGAAAATTCCTGCTAGAGACAAAGAGCCAATAACAAATGTTACGAAAGTGACCGGCATCGCTCCACGCAAACCACCCATTTTCCCCATCTCAAAAGTACCCGTAGCGTGACTCACTGAACCTGCTCCCCAAAACAGGAGGCTCTTGAAAAAGGCATGTGTGAACAAATGGAAAATGGCAGCTACATACCCACCTAAACCTATCGCCATGACCATATAGCCCAATTGCGAAACAGTTGAATATGCGAGCACTCGCTTTATATCAGTCACGACAACACCCATCGAGGCCGCAAAGATAGCCGTGAAGCCGCCAACGTATGCTATGACAGTAGAAACTGATTGGGGTGCCGCGTCGATCGCTGGGAAGAAACGAGCCAGCAGGTAGACACCGGCCGCAACCATCGTGGCTGAATGCACTATAGACGATACTGGTGTCGGTCCTTCCATTGCATCTGGAAGCCAAAAATGAAGCGGAAATTGAGCACTCTTTCCGGCAGCCCCTGCAAGCAATCCCAGAGTAAAACCTGTGAGCACAGGAGCGGTTATACCACCAGCATGAGCGAGTAGATTAATCTCGGATATATCAAATGTTCCTACGTTGATCCAAATAACTGTAAGCGCGATTACAAATCCAATATCACCAAACCGTGTAACAATAAATGCTTTTTTTGCCGCTGCAGCTGCAGCTGGTCTCTCAAACCAAAACCCTATGAGAAGATAGGAAGTAAGACCCACCAACTCCCAATGGATAAATAGTTGCAGTAGGCCAGATGACATTACAAGTCCGAGCATCGCCGCAATGAACAGAGACATGAACAAAAGGAATCGTGAAAAACCAGGGTCATGCTTCATATAGCCAATAGAATAGATTTGAACGAGTAGCGCTACGCTGGCCACCACAAATATCATCACGGAAGACAGGCCATCTATACCTAGCCCAAGGCTAATTTCAAGATCGAATAAAGAAAGCCATACATAGTCACCGAAACCGAGATCTTCTCCATGATGGTGGATTGTGGTATCTAGGAGCCAAAGACTAAGTACCCATGATATTAGACCGAAAATGACAGCTATTCTAGCCGATCGTCCATCCGATCCCAGCTCACTCAGAAATGGTAAATTTAAGCCACGGAGAGTAACAAAAATCAACAAGGCTGATGTGATAGGAGCGGCGTATATGAGCCAGACCAATATCTCGGGAATATCAGGTAATAGCATTATATTTTGTTCAAAACCTCTCTCGCCACATGAGTCTTCCCATCCGGAATCCACAATTCACGTGGAACGCTCATCTTCTCTACTTCAAGAGCAGGCACGATTCTGACTGAGAGGGCCTCCTGACTAAAAATCTCTTTCCACATTTCAGCTGAATACCCGTCAGCCACATCCATGAACTTTACCCACATGTAATTACTCGCTTTACCACTTCAAAAGATTGATTCTGTCGAGGTCAACAGTCTCTCGCTTGCGATATACCAGAACCGCTAGTGCTAGAGCAATCGCTGCTTCAGCTGCCGCCACGGTAAGCACAAACACTACGAACACATGCCCTTCAAGAGCGGCCGTAGTAGCAGTACCCGCAGGTGGGAAACGAGAGAATGCAATCAAAGCCAATATGGCTCCATTAAGCATTAATTCAACCCCCATAAGTACGCCAACCGCATTCCTCTTTCCTAGCGCAATCACTGACCCCAAAGCAAAAACAGAGCCTGACACGATCAAATAATGCATCAAGCCAATGGTTAGTATCAGATCCAGAACGTCCTCAATCATGATGTTCCCTCGGAGTCCTCATCGCGCTGGTGGACCAGCATTATGGCGCCAACTAAGGCAAACAACAAAAGTACCGAAGCTATCTCAAACGCGAGGACATATTTACCAAGAAGTAACTGACCTATAGTCCCAATCGTGGAATCAAAATCAGTGCCAGGGCCACTCCAATCTGTATCCCAGGCGATGAAAGCTACAAAAGACGCAATCCCTCCCGCAGAGATGAGTGCCGGAAATACATATATCGAGTTGCTGTTATCGCGTGACGCCAGCGGGGTCAACATGACGGCAAACACCATAAGCACTGATATCGAACCGGCATAAATCAGAATCTGCGCCATGGCTATAAAATCCGCTGAAAGAGTTAGGAAGAGACCCGCCATGCTGAGAAAAGAAATCACTAAAAACGCCAACGAATGGAGTAGATTTCGCGCTAAGAATACCAATCCGCCGGAACCTAAAGTAAGTCCAGCAAGAAGATAAAAACCTAAAACGATTCCCGGTGATTCCACTTACTTACCCTCGGATCTCTTTAGCGGCTTTTAAGCCACCAACTGCTGTCACTAATCTCGGTCGCTCAGGTGCAGCAAGGTCAAGATCTTTGAACAGTATCCTGATCCAGACCACTGAAATAATGACAGCCCCAGTTACATTGATAAGGCCAAACAAGCCCAATGAAACCGCTGCAGGCACATCCCAGCGAATAAATATTGCACTCTCAATAGCAACGATAAACATCAGGATGATTGAAACGGGAATAAGGAATTTCCAAGCGAACCCCATAAGTTGATCGAGCCTGAATCGAGGAAGAGTACCTCGTATCCAAACAAATAAGAAATAGACCAAGCCAATTTTAGTCGCCAGAATAATATATCCCGGAATCCACGTTTCGAGTCCAAACATCGTATAACCACCCAAAAAGAATGTTGCCATCAGTGCACCCACGAGTATTGCGTTCCCCAACTCGACAGCCATAAACAGTCCGGCCTTCATGCCCGAATATTCCGTATAAAATCCGGCAACTATTTCGGATTCGGCCTCCCCTATATCATTGGGAGTCCTATTAATCTCTGCAGTAGACGCGAACAAAAATGCTAGCGCAGCAAATGGAATCAATACAATCAGCCAGACATTATGGGTCGATTGCCAAGTTACTATCTCAGACAATTGAGTGGACCCGGTCATCAATACCACTGCTAAAAGTGAAAGAGAAATAGGGATCTCGTACGACACCATCATCGCGATAGTGCGCATTGCTCCCAGTAGTGAATAGTGATTGTTAGAAGACCAACCGGCCACAAATACCGCCAATACTCCTAACGAAGAGATCGCAATAACAAAGAGTACCCCCACATCCATGTCAGCAAATGACATTTTTGGAGCCCAGGGTATTGCCGCCCAGCCTAGAATCGCCGGAATAAACACTGCAACCGGAGGAGCAAAATAAAGAAACCTGTCGGCACCCGTCGGAATCACAATCTCTTTCTGCATCAACTTCAAGGCATCAGCAAGTGATTGGAACAACCCGAATGGTCCCGTACGGTTCGGGCCCTGCCGTATCTGAAACTTCGCAATTAGCCTTCTCTCAGCCCATGGACCGATAAGGAGCCACCCACCCACGACAGACACGATTCCCGTGGCTCCAAGGATAGCCGGAATCAGATAAGCCAGAGCACCTGCAATATACGTGTTGAGTTGGCTACTAAGGATAGCGTCGCGTAACGCAGCATTCACATTACCCAAGTCTCTTATATCGTACCAAGTACCATCAAGCTCGCCAGCCACCACCAAATAGCCAATAATTCCATTCCCCAGTCCCAACGCCGCGATCAACAGTACGAAAATCAACAGAGCAATTTTCGGCAAGCCAAGAAATCGCTCAATTAAGGTGCTGTGCTCCGCAATCTGTCGAGACATCGGGGTTGGAGAATCTAAATTCATCTGTCGATTTCTCCTACAACTATGTCCAAAGACCCTAGGGTAACTACTGCGTCAGAAAGTGCCGAATCACGGCCAAGTTCGTTGAGTAAGCTCAGGTTAATAAGACTTGGCGCACGAATGTGGAATCGATACGGCGCTGGCCCTCCATCCGACACAAGATAAAACCCAATCTCACCTCGAGGACTCTCTATCCGTGAATATATCTCACCGACTGGTGGACGGAGAGCCAGAGGGATATCCGTTTTGTGAGGTCCTTCTGGAATCAGATCCATTGCCTGTTTGATGATCTTGGCTGATTGATAAAGCTCAGACATCCGAACCATAAACCGATCATAAACGTCACCATTTGCACCGATTGGCACCTCGAAATTCATTTGATCATAAACGCTGTAGGGCTCAGCTTTGCGCAAGTCCCACGGTATTCCACTGCCTCTGAGCGCTGGTCCAGTTAAAGATCCATTTATAGCATCCTCGGGAGATATGACTCCGACGTTCCTAGTGCGAGCCATGAATACTTCGTTTTCCACCAGCAGTTCGTGGTATTCATCGATTCTGGATGGTAACTCGTCTACGAGTTCCCGTAATGCCGGCCAGAATTCAGTTGGAGGATCAAATGCAACTCCCCCAATGCGCATATAGTTCGTCGTCAGGCGCGCTCCGCAGGTCATCTCAAATAAATCGAGAATCTTTTCCCTCTCCCGAAACATATAGAGAAGGGGGGTCTGCCATGCACCGGCATCTGAAATTAAGGTCCCGTTGGCCATCGCATGCGAAGCGATTCTCTGTAACTCAGAAAAAATAACTCGCAGGAACTCTGCACGTTCAGGTACTTCGACTTCCGCTAGTCGCTCAACCGCAATAGCCAAACCAAGATTGCCAGTCATGGCTGCTAAATAGTCTGCTCTGTCAGTGAAAGGTATGTTCTGAGTGAAGGTACGCTCTTCGGCTAATTTTTCCATCGAGCGGTGTAGATACCCGACTATCATGTCCAAATCTTTAATCTTCTCACCGTCCATAACAACTCGTAGTCTGAACACACCGTGGGTCGAGGGATGCTGAGGCCCGATATTAAGCACATATGGCTCGGTGGAAGTCGTCATTGTTCCGATTGTTTCTCTAACTACTCGAACTCTGCGTAGAATCTAAAATTTCGCCGATATATTCAGTACCTGCTTCTAAATTATTTTTATTGATCGCTCTAATAGGGTTCTTATTGTCTTCGTAGGGGAATCCGTCGAGTCCTGAAGTTAGCTCGCCTTGCATGCCCATGAAATCTTTTCGTAACGGATGCCCCGGAAAACCATCCCACAAAAATAATCGCCGCAAGTCCGGATGTCCCTCAAATCTGACACCCATCAAATCGTACACTTCTCGTTCTTGCAGCAGCGCTCCTTTATAGACTGAGTAGGCACTTTCAACCACTGCAGGGCTTGAATCAATTGTTTTGGCCTTAATCGCAATTTGATGGTTTAAATCCAGGCTTTGAAGATGGTAGACAACTTCGACGTGATCGTATCTATCCACAGCCGTTAGATTCGAAAGTTGCGCTGCGTCGAAATCTTCCGAGTCGCGAAGCCACCCTAGAACCGTCGATACGGAGTCAGGAGGTATAGATACCCACTCGTCCTCGATAACAAAGTTCAAGTCCGGAAACTGCAGCTTTAAAGCTGCTCCAATCTGTTCGCCTCCGAGCTGTCGATTAGTTTTCATATAGAAATCAGCGCCACTCCAGCGCACGATTGCGCCATGCGTACACCAGACCAAGCACTAATATCCCAATAAACAGTAATGCCTTCCAAATCACACCAAACATCATCTGCTGATGTTCGACAGCCCACGGATACAAGAAAATTACTTCAACATCAAATATGACGAAGCCTAGAGCAAACAGATAATAACGTGCGTTGAACTGGCCCCACGATGAGCCTTCGGCTTCAACTCCACATTCATAAGTTGCGTACTTAACTGGGTTGGGAACTTCCGGCCGTACTTTGAGTCGGTAGAGAAGATAGGACACCATTATTGGTAGCATCGGAAACGATAATGCCAACAGGAATAAGATTCCCACACGCCCAAACACTTCTGGGATCATGTGCGCCTCCGTCTATACCTCTACGCCTTAGAGGCGAGGTTATAACGACTCATTCATGCAAGCAAGCTGATTCGGTTGAAAACTGGCAAGAATATGCACTCACTCTGCTTTCAGACCACCGTTACTCATGCCCTCTGCTTCCGCGGACACCTTGCTAGCCACCACAATGAATTCTAAGTCCACGGAACCAATGTTTAAAATCTGGTGCGGAATTGCTGCTGGGAAAAACAGGAAATCACCGGCCGAGGCGTTCTTCCGCCAGGGACCACAATCAATCTCGGCTTCACCCGACAGAAAATAATAGATCTTTTCGATGTCGTCATGAACATGTCTGACATTCGCTTCGCCAACGGGCAGTTTGTTGTAGAGGACAAAATTCAAGCCGCTCTCGAAAAGACCTTCGGAGCTGTCGAACATGCGCTTAATCTGTAGGTTCCGTGTTTCGTTTGCGTCAATCGACTCGCGTGATCGAATCACAAATCTCGAATTTTCTGGTGGTTCAGTAACTTGACCTTCATAAGCGTCGGCCTCCGGGGGCAGTCCAGAATCGTTATCGCTAGCCATTTTCTACTCCAATACTATGTTTAAAATTCAACTGTATCCTCAAGGTTTGACTCGAAAATTATCTGCGCCCAATAATAAGGGTTAAAAGGTAGCAGTTGACCTGCGCACGGATTAGGAATACCTTTTGCGATGTCGAAAGAACTTCATAAGCTTGTTCTACTGTCGACTGGATGAAAATGGCGGATACGCCGAAAAAAGTTAAGGAGCGGAAATTGACCGATTATAAGTACCCAATTCCTGATCCCGATCCGTATACCTCTGGCCCATTTTGGGAAGGGGCAAAGGAAGGGAAACTCATGCTGCCAAGATGCGAGGATTGTAACCGCGCACACTGGTACCCGAGAATTATTTGCCCATTTTGCTACTCGCGAAGTATCTCTTGGTTCGAAGCATCAGGCGAAGGGACTCTCTACACATTCGCAGTTCAGCAACGTGCATTCGCACCGGGCTGGTCTGAAGAGGGTCCGTATGTGACTTGCTACATAGACCTGAACGAGGGTGACCGGATGTTTGGAGTCCTCTTAGGAGGAGCAGATATCGAACCCTGGGATTTGTTCAAGAAAATAGGGTCGAAGTGTAAGATTGAGTTCGTAAAGGCGAATGATGATGTACACGTCCCCTTTTGGAGACTAGCCGAATAAAATTGATATTCGATCACAGAAAGGAAGTCTAGATGACAAATCCATCAATGGCGGCCGCGATCGTAGGGGCAGCGGAGTCAGATGAAATTGGCTTTGCGCTCAGCGAAAAAGGCACGACCAATACACAGCTGCATATTGAAGCAATAGCAAACGTATGCGAACAAACAGGAATATCACCGCGAGAAATCGAGGGAGTATTTTCAGCAGGATTTACTCCACAGATAGCGGAATACTTGCACATTCGACCAAAATATCTGGACCACACAGGTATCGGTGGTTCATCTTTTGAGTTGCATGTTCATCATGCCTTAGCTGCCATAGCAGCGGGCGTTATAGATATAGCCCTCGTCTCTCACGGCGAGTCTGGCCGTTCAGCAAGAAAGAACCAGGGCCGCGGAACTGGAGGTGGCGGTCGTGGTGACCCATGGGCACCAGGCGCAGCTTTCAGTGGCGGACCATACGGTGGCTGGGGAGCTCCGTACAACTACTCTCATGCAATGACTCGTCATATGCACCAGTGGGGTTCGACAAAGGAAGACTTTGCACAGATCGCAGTGTCAACGCGCGACTGGGCAACTCTTAACCCTAGAGCTGTAATGCACTCGAAAGAAACCGATCCAAATGGTGGACCAATCACAGTTCAGGATGTACTCGATTCACGATTAATATCTTGGCCTCTCAATATATTGGATGTTTGTTTGGTTACTGACCATGGTGGCGCTGTTCTCCTTGCTTCAGCGGAAAGAGCTCACTCCTTCAAGACTCCGCCAGTCTGGGTAGCTGGAGCTGGTGAGAGTATGGGACATTGGGACATGCTGGAGATGGATGATTTCACCCTTACTTCAGCAGTAAATAGTGGTAAAACAGCCTACCAAATGGCCGGTATGGGCCCTAGTGACATGGAACTTGGGATGATATATGACTCATTCACCGTCACTGTTGGAATTACTGTGGAAGCCTTAGGTCTCGCGCCAAGAGGTGGATTCATGGAACTGTTCGAAGGCGGTAAGGCCGGTCCTGGTGGGTCGGGGATGCCAATCAACACAAATGGTGGAGGGTTGTCCTTCAGTCACTCCGGGATGTATGGAATGATGCTCCTTGTTGAGGCATACAGGCAGCTTTCAGGAACAGCTGAAGATGGAATTCACGGTATTGCTGGAAAGCAGACTAGTGCACAAAGTGCCATCGTAAATGGCACTGGTGGGTCCCTTAGTACCACCGGTACCCTCATCTTGACGTCTGACCAGTAGAAATTCTACGTATCAAAAAAAGGGGTGTCAGTTGACACCCCTTTTTTTTGTTCAATACACTTCGGTTGTTCAGATATTGTTACGGAAGGTGTTTGCCTAATGTTATCCAGTGAAGAAATTAAACACTTTGAAGACTACGGCTATCTCGCCAGAAGTAACGCATTTGATCCGCAAGAAGTGATCGATCCAATAATTAAAGAATACGAAGGAGTACTCGATAACCTGGCAAATATTCTATTCAAGCAGGGGACGATTACTTCAACATATGAATCTCTTGAATTTGGTGAACGGGTTACCTCAATCTATGAAGAGAGTAAGCAGATACATAATCAGTTCTTTGATTTTTCTCTCCCGCAAAAAGGAATCACCAAAGACACACCTTTCTGGGCTGGGCCAGCTGTTTTTAATGCCCTGGTCAATCCAGACTTATTGGATATTGTTCAATCCATCGTAGGCACGGAAATCGCATCCAATCCTGTGCAACACGTCCGAGTGAAGATCCCCGAAAGCAGGGCTCCGCGAGACTCTGAGGGGAACGTCATGTACGGAGCGACGCCCTGGCACCAAGATCTAGGCGTCGTAACTGAGGAGGCCGATCAAACAGATATGCTCACGGTCTGGTTCCCGCTTATGGACACCGATGAAGAAAATGGATGTCTGCAGGTATTGCCTGGAAGCCACACTGGAGAAGTAATGACCCATTGTCCGGGTGCACAGGGAGTACAAATACCCGGGGCACTACTCGCTAGCGAAACTGCACGAGCGATCCCACTTAAAAAAGGCGACATACTACTCCTGAACAAGAAAACAATTCATAGCGCACTTCCAAACATGAGTTCCAGAATCCGTTGGTCATTTGACCTAAGATATCAACCTGTCGGCCAGCCTACAGGCAGAAATAATTTCCCTGAATTCATCGCACGTAGCCGTTCAGATCCGTCAACCGAATTAAGGGATGCTACAGAATGGGCGCACATGTGGGAAGCGACTCGAAATCGACTTGCGAATGAGGAAGATCCGTCGTATAACCGCTGGGATCCTGAACACATTCTTTGTGCCTAGTCCTCGAGACTCAGTATTTCGACGTTCAGGACCTTAAGCAGAGTAGTGATAATCTGCTCTAATGCTAATCGACCTACATACCCACACGTCGCCCTTGTCCTGGGATTCTTTTCTGGAACCAGATGAGTTGGTAGAACGCAGCAAACAGTCAGGACTAGATGCTATCGTCCTTTCTGAGCATGATGCCAGTTGGGATGCAGAGGAAGTAAAGGCTCTGTCAAAACGACATAACTTCATAGTGTTGGCCGGGATGGAAATAAATACCGAAGAAGGACATATCTTGGTCTACGGCATGCACAAGTATGTGTTCGGTATGCATAGAGTGAGTGAGCTTGCGGGTCACGTAGATGAATCAGGCGGAATTATGTTTCAGGCGCATCCCTATAGGCGCCAGCATCCTTGGAATTGGGAAAGCGAGAAAGAATGGGTGAACGCATTTGAGCGTTCAGAACGGAATGATGCCTTGAACTATGTCCATGGTCTGGAAGTCCTGAATGGCAGAGGCAAAATCAATGAGAATCAATTCGCTCAAATCCTTCGAGATCGCCTTGCGCTCCCAGGGACAGCTGGTACCGACTCTCACGCTGTGGAGGATATAGGAAAATGTGCAACCTACTTCGATGCCGATATTCGGTCCGAGGCTGATCTGATCGATGCCCTTCGAAATGGTCGATATTGGCCTCTTGATGTCACCAAAGGTCAAGTCACAAAGAATGAAAAGTACTGGGAGGTTCCTCAAGATCTCTCCAGAGAATTTAGTGATTTAGCCCTGCAACGTTCTCTGCTTTCCACTGATCCAGAACAACAAGCTGCAGAACGGATCGTGCTGGCTGAGAACAGTGTGAAAGCTATTCAATCGATCAACAACAAATAAGCTCCCTACGAAACGCCAAGCTCGATCTGCTTTTTTGTTAAATCAAGCCTTGACCCGAACCCCTCATCGGAATTAGGATGCGGTTGCAGACCATGTAGGGGGTACAAATGGCTGAATCAATAATTACGGATGAACTGAAATCCTTAATTGGTGTCGACGGACCTGAGAGTGAAGCAGAAGTAACCACAACTGGTTGCCGGCTGTTTGCTCGAGCCGCTGGGCACACTGACCTAATATTCTACGATGAAGAAGTAGCCAAAGCTCGTGGATATAAGTCGATCGTGGCTCCTCCCGGCTTCCTAGGAACAACCGTTTACAAGCCAGCAGATGCGGAACGTGCAAGTGCCCCCCCCGGTGGACTGAATATCCCATATAAGCGGATACTAAATGGGGGAACCACTTACGAATATTACGATTCAATTGTTGCTGGAGATGTAATCACTTCCAGTAGTCACATTACCGAATTCCAAGAACGCGAGGGTTCGGTCGGACCAATGCTAATCACATGGCGTGAAACAACTTTCCGAAGGAAATCTGATGGGAAAGTTGTGGCAAAAGGATCCTCGAATATGATCAACTACTAGCAAAACAAGAAGAATATTTCACATACGTTAGGAGACTAAAAATGAGTGAACAAGTATTTTGGGATGATATTAATGAGGGAGACTCGCTTCCAATTATCAGTCCGGATTGTAGTACGCAGCAGTTAGTTGTGTGGGCGGGAGCCTCGGGTGACTTTTATCAGATTCACTATGATATACCGTTTGCTAAAAATACTGGGTTAGACAACATTATCGTCCATGGGGCGCTAAAACAGGCATTCTTGGGAAGGCTGTTGCATGACTGGGCAGCTCCAGATGGTCGGATTGAAAAATTTGGATGTTCCTACAGAGGAATGGACTACCCCGCTGAAAATATGTCTGTGAGCGGAACCGTCACTTCCAAATATACTGAAGGTGATCGACATCTTGTTGATGTGGAAGTCTGGACGGAGAATCCAGATGGAAGGAAAACAACGCCTGGGACTGCGCGGGTTGCCCTGCCGGTCAGATCATAAGGACTTATCTGACTATAAAGAGAACTTAATCGAATGTGATAAGGGGAGAGAAATATGGGAATATTAGATGGAAAGGTTGCGGTTGTTACCGGTTCAGGACGCGGAATCGGTCGAGGAATCGCCATGAAATTTGCTTCCGAAGGCGCATCAGTCATTGTTAATGATCCTGGGGTAAACGTTGACGGAAGTGGCCATGATGCTGGTCCAGCAGATCAGGTTGTAGACGAGATCGCTGCAGCGGGAGGTACAGCCTCAGCCAATTACGATTCCGTAGCTGAGATGGCGGGCGGAGAAAACATGGTGAAGCAGGCTGTCGACGCATATGGAAAAATTGACATCCTAGTCAATACCGCAGGGATCCTTCGCGACCGGATGGTGTTCAACATGACTCAGGAGGAATGGGACGACGTCATCGCGGTACACCTCAAAGGACATTTTTCCACCATTAAACCGGCTTCAATTCTCATGCGTCAGCAAAGATATGGTCGAATAATAAATTTCTCGTCTAGTAGTGGAACAATCGGCAATACTGGCCAGTTCAACTATGGTGCTGCGAAATCAGGCATCGCTGGGCTTGGACGAGTAGTTGCCAAAGACCTCGGTCGATACGGGGTTACCTGTAACATCATCGCCCCCGGGGCAGGAACTCGTATGACACAAACTGTGCCTGACTCGGCTCGTGAACTACGAGCAAGTTCGGGTATTCAGGGTGCTGGCTCGGCACAGCCTGTGCAAGAGAGTTCCTATGAAGGTTTAAGGGATCCGGAGTTTGTAGCACCTATGGTCACCTACTTGTCGTCGGACGACGCTTGGGACATTAACGGTTGGGTGTTCAATGTATCGGGAGGTTCCATCTCTGTCTCAAGATACCCAGTAGCTGAGCGCACGGTATTCAAGCCTGGCCATTGGACACTCCCCGAACTCGATGACGCAGTACAAAATGTACTGATGAAGAACGTGGAAAATCCAGCCCCACCTCGAGATGACATCGAGGTCCCCGGCAGGGATATCGATCCTCGGGACTTAGGATAATTATTCGAATCACTTGACTAGCGTTGAAAGGAAATAAATTATGACTTCAGCTTTAGAAGGTAGAAGCATTGTTGTTACAGGATCCGGTAGAGGTATCGGTGCGGAAGTAGCAAAGCTGATTGGTTCTCAGGGCGCGAACGTAATCGTGAATGACCCTGGAGTGAACGTTGATGGTTCAGGAACTGATAGTGCCCCGGCAGAACAAATTGCTCAGGAAATACGAGATGCGGGCGGTTCAGCCAGTGCGAATTTTGATTCAGTTGCAACCGCTGACGGCGGAGAGAGCATGATCACCCAGTGCGTAGATGAATTCGGTCGTATAGACGGTGTCGTACACGTGGCCGGCATCCTACGCGACCGCATGGTATTCAATATGACTGAGGAAGAATGGGATGATGTAGTCGCGGTTCACCTCACTGGTCTGTTTAATGTTGTCAAACCTGCATCTATATTGTTCAGACAACAAAGATTTGGACGAATTGTTGGATTTTCATCAGGATCCGGGATGAATGGAAATACCGGGCAAGCTAACTACGGCGCTGCAAAAGCCGGAATAACGGGGGGCATTCGTTGTGCCGCCCGAGACCTCGGCCGATATGGGGTCACTGCGAATGCGATTTGTCCAGGAGCGGCTACCCGTATGACTGCGACAGTGCCTGATGCCGCAAGAAGCCTCAGGACCAGTTCAGGAATTCAAGGACAAGAGCGTGCAGAAAGCATTGTAAACCAGTTGCGTGACGCGTCCTATGTCGCTCCCATGGTTGCCTATCTCCTCACGGATCAAGCATGGAACGTTAATGGGAAATGTTTCAATGTCTCGGGTGGCCAGGTCTCGCTCTCTTCTGATGAGGTTCCCTATCGCTCGATCAACAAGGCTGGTATGTGGGAGCTTGATGAGCTTCAGGCCCTAGTACCTTCGCAACTTATGTCTGGCCTAAGGAATCCCGCGCCACCACCGGCTGACCTTAGTGTTCCAGGTAGACCCGTTTAATCAAACCCTTTAGTAACAGCGCTGAGACGATCATCTCAGCGCTGTTACTAAAGCGACTAACTCTGACTAGTCCAAAGAATCAGCCGAGCGAGGTAGTTTTACCTCCATCCGATGATAAGTCTGACCGCCTCTCACGACCTCACCAACCTTCTGAAATCCGGCAGCCTTAAAAGCCCCCTGAGCTCTCACGTTCCATGACAACGTGTGCAAATATACTTTGGAAAGTGCCAGCCTACTCTGCATCACCGTCAGCATTAGGGACATTATCTCTCGCCCATACCCTCGTCCCCAAAATTTCTTATTGCCAATCGTAATACCAATCTCAGCCTCGCGACGTAAGGGATCGTATCCGTAATACATCACATTCCCTATATGGCTCCCCGACTCATTGTCTTCCACGGAAAAAGTTTTTCTGTAGATCGTACGCTCACGCAGATCTCGAGAAACATTATCTCGAAAATTTTTTATCGTACCCTGATAAGGCATCGCACCATCAAAAGCCGCCAATTCTGGGTCCGATTTCCACGAAAAGTCATTTTCGGCATCATCTATACGTTTATCTCTAAGTCGTACAAGATCACCTTCAGCTAAAAAAACATCTTGAGATCGAACTGCTTTGTTCAACACGTCATCCTCGATTTCAATCCAGTAACGTAGTTTACATTATCTGAACATTTCAGCTGAGAATTTCGATTGCGGCAGCTAAGACTTCACGATGGTTATCGTATGTCAATAATTTTTCAGCTTCAGCGATCGGGAACCAACCAACCTCATCAAATTCTTCGTCATGATTCAGAAAGTTTCCACCAATTTCTGTCATTAGATAAAAGTAGACTACTTTGGGACTTGATTTGTTGTTCTCTCTTGACCGAACGTTATATCGAATGTTTGGTAGAGCCGCACTTCCGATTCTCACGGCCAAGCCTGTTTCTTCCTTGACTTCCCGCACGGCAGCATCTTCTATGCTCTCGCCGAGCTCCACATGACCCTTGGGAAGAACAAACAAATCGCTCGAGTCCTTTTGATATCGAGAACAGAGGACTACATCAATAGACCCACCGGTATCCCGCCAAACGACACCTCCTGCTGCCTGGATTACGTCTTGCATATCTAACAACTAACGCAGCTCTCAAAATTTCTCGTCTGTTGACTCATCCATACCAAAAATACTATCGACGTTCATTTGCAGTGAATTGAGAGCATTTTCGAGTGGTTGAGATATGGATGGGTCACGTCCGTCCTGAAATATTCTTTCAAGTACTCTCTCTGCATCGGCTGAACCTATCTCAGCTAACGCATTTATAGCCGCGACCCTCACTGATAATTCTCCGTCTTCTTCCAGGAGCATCGTAAGCGGTTCGATGGCACCGTCGGTTACTAAGCCTCCTGAGGCTTCTGCTGCGGCCTCTCGTACGTTCACATCCTCATCATCGAAGTGGAACACTAGAAGATCAAGCCAAGTCGGGGAAGCACTTCGGCCCATTGCACGAAGCGCACCTAGTCTAAGTTCATTTCCTCCAAGCTCGTATTGTTCCGTAATCAATTCCGAAATCAGCTCTCCGCTGAGAGCACCAAGAGATTCCAATGCTCGGCCCCTCACTGCATCATCCGCCTCGATATCCTCAATTGTCTCCCGCAACGCGGTGACTAACATTTCTCCGTTTTCGGTGGACAAAACACCAAGCTCCGCTGCCACTACCCAATTTCCGAGAGCTTCCGCCAGTTCTACTTTGACCAAGTCCGAAACTTCATCCCGCAGACGATCTAAAAATAGATGTAGAATTTCCGGCTGCTCTTCCTCAACTAAGCCACGGATAGAAAAAATACGCACCGGAATGTCTTTATTCCTAAGTGTTGATATGAAGATCGCCCGAAAATCAGAGGTTCGATCGCTTCGAGTCAATATGACAAGGTTCTCCAGAACAGCTCTTAGTCGCTCGATTGGAATCTCTTCCCAAAGCACAAGAAGTGATTTCAATATCTCAACATTTGATTTCGACAATGCCTCAAGGATCGATGGTTGAAGATCAACATCATCACGTATATGAGTAACTATTTCATCGAAAGAAACAGTCTCGCTGCTATCATCCAAAATTGGTTCTAGTCCATATGCCTGGTCAGTTTCGCCATTAGTAGATTCAAGTCGTCGCATGCCCTAAGTCGCCTCCTAGTCGTATTTTACCGTAGTGTTTCTGGAGTCATCTGTTCATAAGGGTATGCAGGGCGTCTATTGGCTTCTTATTTTGATCTAGTACAGCTTCAAGTTCTGCGCAAATCGGCATACTTATATGTTTTTCATTCGCCAATGAGCGGGCAGAGTTAAGCGCAGCAAGGCCTTCGACGGTCTCACCGATTTCTTCCAATGCAGTCTCAGCAGAAAGACCTGAACCAACTTTCTCACCAAATCGTCGGTTTCGAGAAAGAGGACTATAGGCTGTTGCCATGAGGTCTCCCACTCCGGAAAGGCCTCTAAAGGTCAGCGGATCGGCACCATATGCTTCTCCCAATCGGCTAATCTCAGCTAATCCCCTCACGATTAAAGCTGCTTTCGCGTTGTGCCCTACGTCGAGACTGT
>DEAP01000036.1:0-14690 GCA_002348225.1 Dehalococcoidia bacterium UBA2979 | reverse complement strand
CTACGTCGAGACTGTCAGCCATCCCCGCCGCAATCGCTATTACATTTTTCATCGCCCCACCGTATTCGACACCAATTACATCCTGCTCCCAATAGACCCTTAATAGTTTTGAGTGAAAAGCATCGACTAAACGACCTCTAGCAGAAGGAGCAGATGCGATTACAGTTGCACCGGCGAGGCCATCTGCGAGTTCTCTAGACAAATTAGGACCGCTGAGAACTGCAATCTCATTGTTTGGTAAAAATTCCGTGATCACCTGGGACATTCTCATGTTGCCTGAGCTAGAAAATCCCTTAGTCGCTGACATTACGATCGGTTCAGCACTAATGACATCTCTGACCCTCGTCAAATTTTCCGTCATTGATCTTGACGGCACGGCAAAACAAATCAGTTCACTCTCAAAGGCTTCCTTTGAAGGAGCAACTACTGAGACGTTTTCATGCAGAGTGACCCCAGAAAGTCTGGACTGATTTACGTTTGCACTGAGTCGGTCCATCTCGTCTCTGGATCGTGTAACCAGCCGAACCTTTAACCCATTCCGAGCCAATAGTAGAGAGAGGGTCACTCCCCACGAAGTTACTCCCACCACAGATGCTCTTCGAATCACGTCGCTCATATACACCTAATTCTGTGGTCGTAAGGAGCCACCTTGCCCAACTTTTGGCTCTGTCCCAGATATAAGTCGCATTAGATTCGGAAAATGTTTGTACTCGATTAGGAGAAACAAAACACCAGCTAGGAGAATATAAGAATCATGGTAGGGGTCCCCTACAACAGAACCAACATCCAAGCCATTTAATAGTGCCACGAGAGCTACATAGCCCGCACCCGTGAAAGTGCCAACCATCGACATCAAGGAAACGTACCGAAATACTGCTAGTAGAACAAATGAACAAAAAAGGACGAGCAATGCTACGGGGGGGAATAAAGCCACAAAGACACCAAAGGCCGTCGCTACTCCTTTTCCGCCCCTAAAACTAGTAAATACTGGCCATATATGCCCTATGACCGCACCAGAACCAGTCAAGGTAACGGCCAAATCCGGTACTGATAACTGTACTGCCAGGAGTACTGGTAATGCACCCTTGAAAAGATCGGAAATTCCGACAAAAAGGGCCCATCTGATTCCGAGAGTCCGCAAAATATTGGTCGCACCGGTTGATCCAGACCCGTAATCTCTGACATCACCCAGTCCTTTGAGCCTGCCCACGAGAATACCCACAGGAATCGATCCAAGGATATATCCCACAATAAGGAACACAAACGAGATTAAAACTGTATCTAGATCACTCATATTTCAGATTCCTCGTCAAAGCGGTCCGCAGAACGTCTCCGAAATATTAGACGAATTGCTGTACCTGTGTAATCAAAATTTTCTCTGATTTGATTTTCAAGAAATCTTTTATAGGAGAAATGTACCAGATCTGGATCGTTCACAAAAAAAACGAATGTGGGTGGTGATATCTCTGCCTGAGTCACATACATGACTTTCAGCCGCTTTGTTCCTGTCATGGGCGGCGCGTGTGTAGCAATTGCTCCCCGGATCACTCGATTAATTTCCCCTGTGCCAATACGTTTCCGACGAAGCATTGCCGCGTTCACCGCGAGCTGTAACAGGTCCTGTATTCCCTCACCAGTTTGTGCGGATACGAACATTACGGGTGCCCACGGCAGAAACCGATACCGGTGATCCAACGATCGGACTAGTTCTGCTCGATTAGACCTATCGGTGGCTAAATCCCATTTATTGACCGCTATAATCATGCCTTTGAAATTTTCATTCGCATACCCTGCAATATGAGTATCCTGAGCCGTCAAAATTTCCTCATAGCTCAGAAGGAGAACAACGACATCTGCTCGATCCATAGATGCTTCAGCTCGCTGAACCGAATGCCGTTCCACTCCGCGCTCCACTCGACCTCGTCGACGAATTCCTGCAGTGTCCACAATAACCATCCTATGTCCATCAAAAGCAAAACGAGTATCAATAGCATCTCTGGTGGTTCCTGGGATGGAAGATACGATGACTCTATCCTCGCCAATTATCGCATTGGTGAGTGATGATTTACCCACATTCGGTCTGCCGACAATCGCAAGTCTCACCAGTGATTCGTCGAGAATAGAATTTTGCTCAACGCCTTCTGACTCCTCAATCAGCGGAATCATCTCCAGGACTTCATCTAGGAGATCACCACCTCCCTTTCCATGAAGAGCGGAAATCTTTATTGGCGAGCCTAGGCCAAGTGAGAAAAACTCACCCTCCATGTACTCCGATGATTTTTTTTCGGCTTTATTCATGACTAAAATTACCGATTCTTTGCGGTGCCTGAGTCTTTCCGCTATCTGGCTATCTGCTGGATTTAATCCAGTACTCGCGTCTACAACGAATAACACCACCATCGCTTGATCAATTACTCCGGTAACTGCATCCGAAATCAGACCTGCGAACGGATCTCCTTCCGATCGTCCCGTTGATATTCCTCCAGTATCAACGAGACGCAATATGCGACCCCTCCATTCGAGTGGTCGGTAAATTCGGTCGCGAGTAGTGCCGGCAAGATCCTCTACAAGAGACGTATTCGATTTGGTGAGACGATTGAAAAGAGCCGACTTGCCGACATTTGGTCTCCCCACAATGGCCACCAGCGGATACTGATCATCTGAGGAAAGGTCTAAATCACGCATATTATTTCAAGCCAATCTCACTCTGTAGCGATTAGTTCGACGTCCAGATTAGGTGGAGGTTCAGTCAGAACCTTGATTCCCTCAGGAACATCGAAAAAAAGTGGCACCGTATGTACTCCAACACCCAAATCAGTTAGTTCTATTTTCGCGATTACACCAATAGTCCAGATTTCCTTAAGTAGATTCACTGGACCAGAAAATTTGACTGTGAGAACTGGAGTTTCTTTTGGCCTGAATTCGGGCGCAAGTCCTTCAATTGAAATTGGTAATGTAATCTCAACTTGGCCTTGGATCGAAACCACTGATATCTCTACGTCCGCAAATTGATTACCAGGTACTTCCACCGCCGTCGGCACCCGCAAACCGATCTTTCGGGAAATATTCTGGCTGATACTATCTAACTGAATATCATTTGTATAGATGCTTTCTATACCCTCAATTACAACTCTCTCACCAGAAATCTCGCCGCTGTCAGGGAAAATCTGCAGACCCGTAATACTAAATCCTGGTGCAGGGTTTCCACTCGTCGATATAACTATTGGGACCCTTTTCACGATTTGTGTTTCCAGCACCTCGATATCGACGTCCATCGATGACGGATTCAGTCGGACACCACCTATCTCCCCGCCTGAGGTGTCATATGCATGAAGGGCAAGTGTGCGCTTCGAGGTACCTGCAAGATCATTCAAGTCTAAATTCATCGCCACTGAATCGACTTGTCCCACAAGGGATTTAGGACCAGTCACCGTCGTATCTTGTTGAGCAAATTGAACTTGGCCCATTTGCAAACCAGATGCGAGTGATCCGTACAGTTGATATTCAGTGCGGAAGGTTTTCGTAATTCGAGGCTCCAAAATTATGGTTATTTGTGATGGAGTGACTTCCACCAGGCGGACTGATCTTTTGTCTGCAAATTCGATGTGCGGTGCAATATCGATTAAGTGTTCACCTTCAGGATAGTCATTGAGATTCACTCGTGCTTGGAAATCAGCTGATGTGAGAGTGTCCCATCGATCCGGAGTTGCCGCTACGAAAATCTTCAGTGTCGGCGGGACATTGGCTATTGCCAGATTTGAGGCGATACTGACAGGAACGACTGGCACAAATCCAGGAACACTATCAATTTCACGGGCATTTTCCGTGTCAGTAACAAATACCCAGAGTGACAAGCTTAGCAATATTGAAATTATCAACAGGCTTGGAGATGATTTCCCGGCATTGTATAACCTGTTCCAAAATCTTCTGGCTAATTCCAACGCTTCATCGCGATTAATTTCCTGATCAAGATCAAATCGGTCTCTCATCAGAGTGCCTCATTCAAATCTGATTTAATCGTTCTTTCCTCGAAAGTCGTGCCTCGATCCAGATCAACTTCAAATAATGTCTCCAGTTGTATCCTTAACTGCCTTTCGTTTACTGGGCTCACAAGACGACCATTGGCGGCCAAAGATATTTCACCGCGCTCCTCAGATATAACTAGCACCACCGCATCCGTACTCTCCGTAAGCCCTAGTCCTGCACGGTGTCGAGTACCAAAACGACTTGCCATAACTCGACTCGAAAGCGGGAGAGTGCAGCCTGCCGCCAAGATCCTACCGCCCCTAATCACTACCGCACCATCATGCATAGGAGCTCCCGGATAGAAGAGCGTCTCTAATAATTCACCGGTAGCCGGTGCATTAACGGAAATACCTACCTCAATCACATCATCGAGGCCAGTATCCCTTTCGAGGACGATTAATCCACCCGTACCCGATCTCGCGAGCTTGATTACTGTACGAATGATCAACTCGAGTACAGGCGGCTCAAATTCACGATGACCTGCCAATCCCCAAACTCCCGTGCGCCCAAGTCTCTCCAAAGCCCGTCGTATGTCTGATTGAAAAATGATCACTACCGCCAACACGATACCAGTTACTGAGTTTCGAAGTAGCCAATTCAGCACGACTAGGTCAAAAATCCTTGCAAATAGAAACGCGACAACCAGTAGAACTGCTGCGCCTCGCAAAATTGACATCGCTGTTGTGCCGCGAAGCAGCAATAAAATCCAGTATAAAGCTCCTGCCACTAGGACAATATCCACAGCCGCAGAAACCCCAAAACTTGAAACGATATCTAAAATTTCGTCCCGTAAATCAGTCATCTTATTCGTCCTAGTTCGATTTTCGACGAAGTCACCCAAAGACGATTCTCGTCAGTCGTGCCATACAATCCTAAACCAGTTCACTTAGTTATTGATCGAGCCCCAAGGTGTATTTGAGGGCAGCTTGCGCCGTATACAGTCTATTCTCGGCCTGATCGAAGATCATATTCTGGTTTTTCTCAAATATTTGAGTGGTGATTTCCTCTCCTCTGTGAGCAGGAAGATCATGCATTACAACCACATCAGAAGGAGCAAAGTCCAAAAGCTCAGAATTCACCTGGTATGCGGCAAAAGCTTCTTTTCTCGTAATTGACTCAGACTCTTGTCCCATCGATGCCCATACATCTGTATACACGGCCGCCGCTCCACTCACAGCTTCACGAGGATCAGACACTAGTGTCAGGTTTCCTGGCCCGGACGTATTATTTATTTTGGTGATGATATCGCCTGGAATAGAATATCCTTCAGGTGAGGCAACAGTTAGGTGAATTCCACTTTTTACTGCTGCAAAAGCTAAAGAGCAGGCAACATTAAACCCGTCGCCAATAAAAGCGACACTGAGGCCAACCAATTCGCCAAAGCGTTCTCGAAGCGTCAGAAGGTCAGCCAGTGCCTGACAAGGATGCTCAAAATCGGAAAGTGCGTTCAAGATTGGAATATCGCTAGCACCGGAAGCGCTAACGAGTGTCTCGTGTTGAAATACTCTCATCGCAAGTACATCGCTCATCCTCGAAATCACTCGTGCAACGTCCTCTATAGGTTCTCTTTCCCCAATCTGCACCTCATGAGCGCCAAAACTCAGCACATGGCCTCCAAGGAGCTTGGCAGCCAGTTCGAGTGACGCTTTGGTACGAAGAGATGGTTTCTCAAATACGGTTGTGAGAACCTTACCGTCCATGCTCCTATCGGCACCACCAGTTTTCAAGGTATCGGCGGACAGCAACAGTTGATTTAGTTCATTTTCATTCAGATCTGAAATAGATAATAAGTCACGGGTAACCATGACGTTCTCCTTGTAGCAAAACTAATTGGGTAACACACAGTATATCTGACTAAACTTTCAGATGGGAGGCCTTTATCTAAGCATTTGACGAATCGACCCCGAGAGTTGGCATTACTACCAGTGCAATAAACACATCACCATCTGACGAATTGGATATACGCCAAGGTCCCCTAGCCTTCGTTTCAATGCGTATGAGATCGCCAGTCCGCATTTCCACAGAATCACCATGATTACCACTTACTTGTACTACTCCGGAAAGAATAACGGCGAAACCAGGCGTTGCCCTGTGTAAGGGAAGATCAGACCCTGCTTCAATTCTCAGCATCATTAAACGAGTCGCCTCGCCAATAACCGTCCCACCGAGTCCTTTGAAATGCCCAGGCCCTATTTCAAAAGGCAACTCTTCAAACTCGTACGACGAAATCTCAGTATCCCCAGCGGCGCTTTCTTTTAGAATGAAGCCTGACATCTGTACCACCCTAACTAACTCACCCGCAAGATAGAATCTGTTAGGTCATAATGTACACTTACTTTTCCAATACACACCAATAACGGAGACAAAGGGTTGAAATGCAAGCTCATAGATCAAATAGCCGCTCTCATGAAAGTCTACGAAACGTCACTATTAGCGTTGATGTCAATAAGCACGCCGAAGGTTCAGCAATAGTTGAGTTCGGCGACACCAAAGTTCTTTGTACAGCCACAATTGAGAAAGGTGTTCCACGATGGAAGCGTGGAGACAATAGTGGGTGGCTCACAGCGGAATATGCGATGCTTCCTCGCTCAACTAATACTCGAAGCAAGCGGGGGCAAAACGGAAGGGCGACCGAGATTCAAAGACTGATAGGACGCTCATTACGGACATCTATCGATCTCGCGAAAGTGGGAGAAGAGACGATCACCTTAGATTGTGATGTCCTGCAAGCGGATGGAGGCACTCGTACTGCATCGATCACTGGAGCCTGGGTAGCGCTCTCGATGGCGGTCGAACGCCTGCAGGCTGGGAGTGAATTCCCGATAAATCCTATTACTGCTCAGGTAGCCGCAATCTCATGTGGAATAGTTGACGGCGAACTTATGCTCGACCTCGATTACCGAGAGGATTCCAACGCCGACGTAGACTTCAACGTCGTAATGCTGTCCACCGGGAAATTAGTAGAAATTCAGGGTACCGCTGAACAAACAGCATTCAGTAAATCCGAGTTAACCAAAATGCTAAATTTGGCTGAGAAAGGAATCACCACACTTTTTGAAGAGCAACGGAAAGCTCTCGCGAAATGGAAAAGCGGTTAATTGATTTATGACTTCCCAATTGAATTTATTCGCAGTGCTTACGAAGTTAGATCATACAATTCAGGAATATCCTACTTTGCTGGGAGCGATTGCTGCCTCCGCCAAAGCACACTGGGTCGTTACGGACAGTACCTGCCTAGTGTTATCCGAACTCACCGCTAAAGAAATAAGGGATAGTATCTCCTCGGCTGTGGAAGACACAGCAATGGTGTTTGTCTTGCCGTCAGACATGATCGAAGCTCATTGGACTCCAATGGGCTCAAATCGATATGGACGAGAATTTGTTAAGCAAGCGTTTATTGCCGCCGAACAATCGCGGAATTCTAATCGCAGACCGATTTAAGCGTATTCACCGAGGAAATGCCCCCCAAGAATATGCACGTGCGCATGGCTCTGACTTTGCATACCGTCGTAGCCAAAGTTGGATATCAATCGGAAACCGTTAGGACACTGCTCTTCTGCAACACGGATCGCAGCACGACCCACCGCCGCCATGTCTGACCATAGTTCACCTTGTGTCCTATGCACTTTTGGCGCAGCGAGCAGCATTATGGGTGCCCACTTTAATCGGTTACGGAAAACAATCGAATCCTCGTCTTCGTAAAAGATTTCAGCCGGTTCACGATGTGCAATAATCTCACAAAATATACAAGCCATGCCTCCTCCAAATCGGACTGACAAACGCTTTCTGGCAATTATGCTTCAATCATGGCAGTATAAGGGAAACTGCAGGTTTCAAAGAAATGATGATGTGAACAATGCCCGAGATTCGTCCCTTTAAAGGCTTACGATATGACCCCACCAAAGTCAACGGCTCTGAGGTCATTGCACCGCCGTACGACATTGTCAGTGCCGAAGAATTGAATCTGCTTCAGGGACTATCTCAATCCGAGGCAAATGACCGTCGCTATAACGCCTCACTGCTCGAAAACCCAAAAAAAACACCCGCGGGTTATAGGGAGGTCCTTAAACAGATCCGGGCATGGACTAAGGCTGGAATCCTGATCAAAGATAGGCAAAGCTCAGTCTATATATATGAACAAACGTTCAGAGACCCTGTCACCCATAACAGCGTCCCAAAGCAACTCAAAAGACGTGTACTCCTTGCTGCCACCCAGCTATCAAAACCGGCCGAAGGAATAATCAGACATCACGAATCCACAATGATGCCACATCGCGAAGATCGTTTGAAATTATATAAGTCTTCCGGCCATGCCATCAGTCCGATACTTTGTTCCGTGGAAGATCCTCAACGCGCGTTTCTCACGCTACTAAATCAAGGCTTGAGTGAACCAGATTTTTCGGGCGTTGACTCGTCAAATATTGTGCATAAGTTATGGCAAATCACTAGTCGAAGCCATATTAAACAGTTCCAGACAGTTCTACAAAATATGCCTGCCACGGTTGCTGACGGGCATCATCGAACTATGACTGCTCTGGATTATCTAGACGCCAATAATTCGCACGATGCCAATGCCGCGTCATCCTTCGCGTTGATGGGACTGGGTTCCGATCAGGATGAAAGCTTCATAATACTCCCAACGCATAGACTGCTCCTCCAAGATGAAGTCCCGGGAGATGCAGTCGAAAGGCTTTCTGCGCTATTCGATGTTGAGAGGGTGGCATCGATCGAAATCGCCTGGTCGCAGACACAACAAAATTACGCAGGCCCGGTCTCTTTCGTGGGTATCGGACTCGAAGAGTCGTCTTCAACTCCTTCTGTCCATACGCTCGTCGCACGGGACCGGATGGCGGTTGACGAGACTATCCCATCAAGACTGAATACGGCTTCAAGGCAGGTGGACGCGCTCATACTCACCGAGACTATTTTGAAGCCTATCTTTGGTATCGACCAGGCAGCACTGTCTGGAGCTGGTCGTGTAGGTTTCACCGAGGACATTCATGACGCGGAAGACGCTGTCCGAACAGGCTCAGCAAAAGCTGCCTTCCTCGTGAATCCTGCAACCATTGACCAGGTCCAGTCGGTTGCTTCAACCGGAGAAGTTCTACCTCAAAAGACGACTTACTACTACCCGAAGCTGGGCACAGGGATGGTTTTTTATTCACTAACAGACAAACTTGGTTAGATGAGCGACTCTGCCCTACCGCCGTTGACTATAAACCGTAGGCAACAGAGTATGATCGTAGACGATTAAATTTGAACTCAAAGCTCTGTTAGTAGGATGAATTAAATTGGAGTTAGCGTGAATCTAAGACTGCCTGGGCCCATACCAGTTCCCGACGAAGTCGCCAAGGCTTCTTCTTCGCCGATGATCAATCATCGAGGACCAGAATTTGCCGACTTAAGCGCCAGAACTGCTGAGAAACTTAAGCAAATATACCTGACAGGAAATGATTTACTCACCCTTACTGCGTCAGGTACCGGTGCTATGGAGGCGGCGGTTGTAAATTTCATGCCGCCTCAATCACATGCTTTGGTGATTACTATTGGTGTATTTGGAAATAGGTTCCGCGATTTAGTTCATGCGTATGGTGGAGTTGCAACGGTTTTAGAATTCGAATTCGGAACAGCTGCTGACCTTGACGTCATAGAACAAGCCCTGAAGCGTAACAATGAAATCAGAACAGTTTTTGTTACGCATAACGAAACATCGACCGGCGTCACTAATCCGATAGTGCCTGAGTTGGCCAAACTGGCTCATGATCATGAAGCACTCCTCGTTGTTGATGCCATTTCCTCTTTATCCTCAGTAGAGTTCAGAACGGATGAGTGGGATGTAGATGTGGTCTGTTCGGGATCTCAGAAAGGTTGGATGACGGCACCGGGGCTGTCGTTTGTATCGGTCAATGAGAGAGCCTGGCAACGGCATGCTGATAATCCACAACCACGGTTCTACTTTGATCTTCTTCGCCACAAAAATTCTTTGGCTGACGGGCAAACCCCCTGGACTCCTGCTATCTCAGTCTGGTTCTCACTCGATACAGCCCTCAACATGATGCTCGAGGAAGGTGTAGAGGCTATCTGGGCTCGACACATAAATGCTGGACAAAGAGTGCGAAATGGGGTGAAAGCACTTGGACTCGAATTGTTCGCTGCTGAGGGTGTCGAGTCAAACACTGTTACCTCCATAAAGGTCCCCGACAGTTTGGATGGGCTGGAAATGCTCAAGATCGCACGGGAGAGATACAATACTGTCTTTGCTGGGGGTCAGGCCTCTTTAAAAGGACAGATACTTCGCTTCGGCCATCTGGGTTATATGCCCGATGAAGACCTCGATGCCGCCCTCCAGGCGCTTGCTAACACTTTAAGTGATCTAGATTTCAAACCATAACCACCAGAGTCTCAGACACCATGGCATTAATTCTGATAGCAGACAAGATATCCGACGAGGGTCTAAGGCTACTTAAGACGGAACATCAAGTTAAGATTGCAACAGGATTGTCTGAATCAGAACTCGTTGCACAGATGTCAGGGGTGGTCGGTCTGATTGTCCGAAGCCAGACTGAAGTTACCCGAACAATAATTGAGGCTGGGGAGTCCCTCCAAGTGATCGCTCGCGCAGGCGTGGGCATTGATAACGTGGACGTTGAAGCGGCAACAGAACACGGGATTGTCGTCGTGAATTCGCCGTTTGCAAATACTATCTCGACTGCAGAACATGCCTTCGCCTTGCTATTAGCGTCTGCTCGTAACGTGGCTTTAGCTCACCAATCTCTGCAAAGCGGGGAATGGGAACGAAGCAAATACGCAGGGGTAGAGATCTCCGAGAAAACGCTTGGAATAGTCGGTCTAGGAAGAATCGGGGCTGAAGTCGCTGCCCGTGCAATTGCGTTCGGAATGCGGGTGATCGCTTATGACCCATTCGTATCAAAAGACAGAGCACTCGAACTTAGAGTGGAACTCTGTTCATTGCATGAACTGTTTGAACGCAGCGATTTCGTAACCTTGCACACAGCTCTTCACGAGGAAACAAAACATATAATCAATTCGGATACTCTGAAACACGCTAAACCCGGACTCCGCATAGTCAACGCAGCTCGGGGAGCTCTGATTGATGAAAAAGCACTAATTGAGGCCTTAGACTCAAATATCTTGGCACATGCAGCCTTAGATGTATTCTCCGAAGAACCAGCCATCGACAATCCGCTCAGCATTCATCCCAAAACTACCGTTACACCTCATCTTGCGGCGTCTACGGACGAAGCACAGGTACGTGCTGCTGTTAGCGTTGCAAAGCAGGTGATATCAATTCTCGATGGTGCCGTACCAGAATTTCCTGTGAATATTGAAACCGTGGATCCTGACACTATGACCAAGTTGTCACCTTATTTGGCAGTATGTCGCGCCGCGGGAAATATAGCCACGCAGCTTGCTCTGGGACCAGAATCAGATGGCAACATAGAAAAGGCACATATTACTTATAAAGGTAATTTCAATAACCTTGAAACTCACCCGTTACGCTCGTCGGCAATAATTGGGATGCTCGGACCGGTTACGAGCGCCCAGGTAAATATAGTTAATGCATCCGCCGTGGCAGATGCAACCGGTTTAGTGGTACACGAAATAAAGAGTGAGCCTGTCGAACCTTACGAAAATTTAGTGGAAATTACTTTGTTCACAGACAAAACCACCGAAACAATTTCGGTCACTAATGCTGGCATTGGTCTAGAAATCGTTAGCATCGGCGATTGGAATATTGATTTCAGACCAGTTGGTAGTGTCTTACTATTTGTTGAGAATCTGGATCAACCAGGCGAGGTGGGAAGAGTTGGTCAGATTATGGGTGAACTTGGAGTTAATATTTCCTCGATGTCAGTGGCTCCTGGGCACTCTCATGACTCAAAAGCATTAATGGTCATCGGAGTAGATCGCCCACTGACTAGCGACGAAATCACTGAGGTCGCTTTAGTTGAGGGAATCAGTCGAGTAAGGCAAGTCACACTTTAAATGTTCAGCAAGCCCTAAACTTAAAACCGTGTCAGAAGAGAACAATAAACGCAGTAAATTACTTAGGGAGATCCCCTCAACCTCGAAAATCGTGGACGATCCTCGCTGTGAGGCTTTGATCCAAAATTATGGAAGAACTAACGTGACCACGGTTGTCAGAGAGAGTTTAGATGCCCTAAGAGAAGAGGTCCTCAATGGACAAGACAAGTCTGAAAAATTAGAAGATCTAATTGGTTCTGTCGAACTCAAACTACGGAGCCAGCAAACCACCCTCAAGTCAGTAGTAAATGCCACTGGAGTCATTCTGCATACAAACCTTGGACGCGCACCGTTGTCGAAGGAAACAACCCAGGCGATGAATAACATAAATGAGGGATACTCGAACCTCGAATATAATTTGACCACTGGTGGACGAGGATCACGGTTCGATCATCTTGGCACTCTTTTGCGGCGACTGACCGGAGCTGAGGATGCTTTGATCTTGAACAATAATGCCGGGGCCGTGCTAACGACACTGGCGGCTATATGTGCCGGCGGTGAAGTCATAATTTCAAGAGGCCAACTTGTGGAAATTGGGGGAGGATTTAGAATTCCTGATGTGATGAGTCAGTCAGGCTGTATATTGCGTGAAGTTGGAACAACTAATCGCACGAGGGCCTCAGATTATCTCGAGGCCATGGGTCCCGACACGAAAGCTTTAATGAGAGTCCATCCCTCCAACTTCTCCATAGAGGGCTTTACGGAAGAGGCGTCACTCACCGATATAGTCAAAGCTGCAGAAACTAATGATTTGCCAGTTATCGACGATATCGGATCTGGTTCGCTCATAGACTCCAGTCAGTTCGGGCTTACGCACGAACCGTTACTAAGCGAATGTATCAAAGACGGAGCCGATTTAGTTTTAGCGTCTGGGGACAAACTGATTGGCGGACCACAATCTGGGATAATACTAGGACGGGCAGATCTGATAGCAAGGATAAGAAAACACCCACTTACTCGAGCGCTTAGACCCGACAAGGGCACTATCGCCGGCCTTATCGAGACGCTCAAACATTATGAGCGCGAGGAGGCCACAACAGCAATTCCAATCTGGCAAATGATTTCTGCGGATACTGAGTCCTTGTCGGCACGGGCAAGTGAGTATGTCAATGCGTGGAAAGGAAATGCCGCTGTGATGCCTCATAAATCTACTATCGGTGGCGGCAGTTTACCCGGGCAAACACTCCAAACTATATGCTGCGGCCTCCAGCTGCCGCAAAATCAGCTAGATGAGACAGTACGGACCTTGAGAAACCTAGACACTCCCATAATTTCAGTCATTAACGATGGGAGATTATTACTTGATCCAAGAACTGTTCTTCCCAGTCAAGATCACATCGTTATCTCTGGGCTCCGCCAAGTATCTCAGCTTATTCACCCTTGACTAGTCATCCCCTGACGGACTTGCCGTGGCGGTACCTTCAGTAACAGTAGCCTCACTTGTTGGAACGGGGCTTGCCGTCGATATGGGAGTGGGCGTGGCTGGCCGCTCAGGCGCATCAATGTCCCAAGCCCTACCATCGGCATGAACAAGTCGTAGCGGTTTATATCCCAACTCGACAACAAAATAGAGAGTATTCGAACAACTAATCTCCTGGCATTCGATCTGCTCGAGTAACGGGACATTAATTGTTCCAGAACTCGCCCGGAACACCTGCAATGAGAACAGTACATAGCCGGAATTCGGTAAACGAACATCATTGTCGAATAGTAAATCTACCCAGTACGCATTTTGTCGACGTGAACTCCATCCTGAACCCACCACCGAAAATGAGGCCGTCTTCGATGTCTCATCCACACCATCGGAGCTTTCCTGTTCTGAATCGGTTAGTGCTTCGAGAGTAACAGGGGTAACGGTAGCGAATACAACCCCGTACGGGTTCTCGCTCGACCCCGAAGCAAGACTCTTCACCTTCAGTCGATCCGCGTTGTTGTCCTGACCACAAGCACTCAATACCAGTACTGCGATCAGAACAATAACTGTATTCTTGAATATGCTCTTAGGAGTGTAAGAAAATAATTGGTACGGCATCTTTATAAACTATATGACTAATCTCTATCATCTCGAAAAACTGGAATTTAATCTCATTTTAGAACGTCTAGCGTCCTTTACGCGATCGGAGGCTGGGAAAAACCTCGCACTCAGCGTCCTTCCAATCTCCGATTACTCCAACGTTATCAAACTCCAGTCAGAAACAATGGAAGCGATACATGCCAAACGACAGAAGGTCCAGTTACTGGGGACAGGCTTTGAGGATGTGAGGGACTTAGCTGCTCAGGCCGAACGAGGTGCTGTCCTTACTGCAGTTGATCTGTTGAGCATTATGAAGGTAGCCAAATACGGAAATTCTCGCCGAAACTCGTTAAGTGAGTTTTCGGATATCTATCCAAATATATGGGCACATATTCGTCAGATTGCCGGACTCGAAACGACCATTCAATCCATAGATGCGGTGGTTGAGGATACTGGGATAGTGAGGGATAACGCGTCAAGCGAGTTAGATGAAATTCGCTATGAACTGCGGGAAACGAGAGAATCAATCATCCAAAAAATGGAATCGATGATTCGTAGTCCACACTTGAGATCAGCACTGCAGGAACAAATCGTGGTTCTCAGA
>DEAP01000076.1 GCA_002348225.1 Dehalococcoidia bacterium UBA2979 | reverse complement strand
GGTTTGCCAGTTTGATGGCACTAACTTCTCTTGCCCTCGGGTATGGACCGCTGATGGTGGGTTAGCTGGTAACTAGCCTCCGGCTCAAGATTATGCGATAAAGAGAGCCTGCTTTCGTGACGAAAGCAGGCTCTCTCACTCGTACTCGACTTCACTCAAATATTGAAAAACCCACTGAGGGGTATCATTGCTTTGAATGCAATACGGCACCAGCGGATATTTAAAATTCCATGGCTACGCCAGCTATTATTTGCCCTATTACTATTATCCGATGGTTATTCGGGTGCGACTTATAACTTAGGTTTTGTCGCAGGCTCTGGACTATTTTCCGGTCAATTGAAATGGTTCTTTTTATCGCTCGAAATGATTATTTCGGGCTTGATCCTCGTTCGCATTATTCTTAATCAAGCGAAGCCTCAGTGGAAAAGCCCGATCATTCTGCTTACACCTGTGCTTGTCGGTGTGATCGCGTTTTTAGCACTCGAAGTCATAGTGTCAGGCCTGAGCCGTTCTGCCACAATGAATTTCAACCTCTCCTCAATTCTATTCAGCGGCCTCTACTGGTCAGCCGTTTATTTAAGCATCGCGATTGGCCTAACACTGACTTATAAAGTGCAGCGATTCGCTAATTTTGCTCAAGCGGAGATGATGCTTGTTGGCTCGTATGTAGCACTGACACTCATGTGGTCTGACACTTTTTTTTCGATCTCGGACGCTCCCGAAGATGGGAGTATTGATTGGACGTTACTTGTCTGGGCCTCAGTTTGCGCTTTTGTCGTAACCGGGTTCACTGGCTTATTAATAGATCGACTGGTTTTCAGGCGACTGAGGAAGAAAACTGCCACTCCCCAAGTCATGATGATTGCTTCTTTAGGAGTATCCATGGTACTTCGCGCGATATTGTTTATGCGATTCAGTGCAAGTACTTTTCGCTTCGTCCCTGATCGGGATTGGAGATTGAGCACATCGATCGTCGATATCCCTACAGGGCTCCTGAAGTTAAATCTTGGAGATCGTGTAGCTAAACCACTCGTGGAATATTCAGCAAACGTGGACCCGTACGGATTTGCTTACTCAAAAATAGCCCTGATATTGGGTATATTCGGGGCAGTGATACTGCTCATACTGCTCTTGCAGAAAACACGACTGGGTAGACAGATGAGAGCGGTAGCGGACAATCCAGACCTTGCGGCTTCTAGCGGTATTCACTTGGAATATGTGCATAGAAGTACCTCATTTCTTTCGGCAGGAATTGCGGGGTTGGGCGGGTCATTGTTAGCAGGCATTTTACCTATCAACCCTGAACTAGGATTGATGTTACTGTTGCCGGCCTTTGCTGTAATAGTTCTGGGTTCGATAGGGTCAATCCCCGGGGTTTTGATCGGCGCACTGATAGTCGGCGGACTTAGAGCATTTTCGGAACCAGTTCTTATAGGGGCGGGAAACACACTCGATCGTCCAACCGCCAGTGGTTTTGCCGAGGTGATGCCTTTTATTTTCCTTGTAGGCCTTCTGCTATTAGCTCCTCGGGGAATTGGCTCTGCTATTGAAAATTGGAATATCGATCGAATACGAAAACGGAGAATAAAAGAAGAAATCGCCGGGGCTTCATTGCATGGTCAAGAAAGGCAGTTTACGCCGGACACCCCTGCAAGTCTCTGGAATCCAATACATTATTTTGAATTCATCGCCGAAAACTTGAGCACTGCCATGAAATTGCCCAAACGACTTACGGTTCAATCCTGGAATACCATTAATCATTACCTCGTTCGTGTGGGAAATCTTCCTAAGCCTGTATTCGCGCTCATTGACTCATTTGCTTCAATCATCAAGCTTCAACTCACACGATTAATAAATGTTAGAAGAGACACCGAAAAAGGTTCCTGGACCCTCTTTGCGATTTTATTTGCAATTCTTCTCGTAATCGTCTTACTCCTTCCAAGCGTAAGTGTCCTCACGAAAACATTGCAGGTTGCACGGATTTTTACCTTGCTCGGTATCTTTGGATTAGCCGCATTTTCCCTAAATCTACACACTGGAATTACAGGCATGACGAACTTCGGAGTGATCTTTTTTGTGGGGATCGGAGCGGTAGTTGTCGGTTTATTGGCCGCTCCTGTTGAAACAAATGGATATGGCTGGAATCCTATCGCCGCGACACTCGTTGCTGTCGTAATTGCAGCGATCGCTGGATGGCTTCTTGCCTACCCAACTGCAAGACTACGTATGGACTATTTTGCAATTCTGACGATATCTCTAGCAGAGATACTCCGAATTTCATTACAGGCCGAGCCCTTGCTGCGAGCTGGGACTGTCACTTCTGGCATCGGAATTTCTCAATTTGCTCGACCCTTCGAGAATTGGTGGGAGAGTGGCCCTTCAGGAACCGTAGGGAACTTGCTTGGTTTACCTTCCGACGCACCATACGTCGTGCTACTTGCATTCATGTCTATCCTCCTCACCGCAGGAGCTTGGTATCTGCTCAATACAGTTCTTTCGTCTCCTTGGGGCCGAATATTACGTTCCATTAGAGAGGATGAGGCCGTAAGTCAACATCACGGCCATAATGTGCTTATCCACAAGGCGGCTAGCCTAGCGCTAGGTGCAGCTATTGCTGCTCTTGCAGGAGCACTATGGGCTTGGCTAAATACCAATATCTGGCCTGATTTCATGAACCCAGTGCGCACCACATTTTTGATATGGGCAGCTTACATTGTTGGCGGGCGTGGGAATAACCGAGGAATGATCATCGGTGCATTTATAATCGTGATCGTTGAGTTTGTCTTCAATGTAATGGTGGTTTCACGAGGAAGCGCCAGTCTTCCGTTCCATGGTCTAACTTCTCTCCTTGACTCTATTTTCTCCTGGTTAATGCTCAATGTCGGAGGTTTAGTCTGGTCAGACCGATCGGTCAATGAGATATTCGCCCAGGGCGATGTATTGCTATCTCTGCCTCATCTTAAGTTAGCGTTGGTTGGCTTGGTAATTATAGGAGCACTACTTATGTCCTCTCGAGGTTTACTGCCGGAGGTACCTAGTAGACCAAAACGTCCTGCGGTGGTTGAAGAGACGTTGGATATGAGTAATACACCTGAATCGAAGAAAAGTGTGCAAAATCGACTCCAAACTATCGAAGGTGAGGGTGGTTAGTCATGTCCGAGCCAGCGCTGCGTATATCAGATTTGACCAAAGATTTTGGAGGCTTACGAGCAGTCGATAATATTTCCTTCCAAGTGTCGCAAGGTGAACTTGTGGGGTTAATAGGCCCTAACGGGTGCGGAAAAACAACTACATTCAACTGCATATCAGGAATGCTCCCATCCAGTTCAGGGACAATTGAAGTCCTTGGACAAAATGCCACCGCGATGAGACCTGACCAAATACAACGTCTAGGCCTAACAAGAACTTTCCAACACACTTGGTTATGGCGCGATATGACGGTAATAGAAAATCTGCTTGTGCCCCCACGCAACCAATTTCAACCTAACCCCCTACTGGCATTATTGAAGCCCGGAACACGAAAGTCTGAGGCACAACGGATCCAAGATGCTTACGAAGTATTAGACCTGTTAGAAATACCTCATATGGCGCACAACCTAACAAGTGAGTTGTCTGGTGGTCAAAGTAAACTAGTGGATATTGGTAGGGCATTAATGAGTGACCCGCGTTTCCTATTACTTGATGAACCCGTGGCTGGGGTTGCCGGTCCTCTTGCTGAGCGTATTTTTCAAAACTTGAGGCATCTGACATCAGACAGGAATATCGGCATGTTAGTCATCGAACACAATATGGATTTCATCCTCCGGCGCGATGTCGACAGAATTATTGTGATGAACGAAGGCAAAGTTCTCATGGAAGGCACACCAAAAGAAATCAGGGGAAGTCGAGATGTTATTGAAGCCTATCTCGGAAGCTCAGGGGAAATACAAAATGAGTAAAGTCTTGGAGGTCACGGGCCTTGAAGGAGGATATGGCAGTGTTCAAATTTTGTATGGAATTGATCTGTACGTTGACCAAGGAGAATTTGTCACAATTATTGGACCAAACGGCTGTGGTAAATCCACTTTTTTGAAGGTGGTCTTTGGGCTCACCACTCTCCACAATGGCACTGTTTCGCATAATGCAGCTGACATATCCGGGTGGCGTACGGATAAATTAGTCAAGAGAGGTATCGCATATGTGCCTCAGGTGGACAATGTTTTTCCATCATTGTCAGTCAAAGAAAATCTGCTGATGGGCGGAATCGATCTGAAATCCGATGAAATCTCCATTGGAATTGATCGGTCTTTGAAGATGTTCCCAGATATGAAATATCGAATGAACGATCTTGCCGCATCACTTTCAGGTGGGGAACGTCAAATGCTAGCAATTTCCAGAGCACTCATCTCAAATCCTAGTTTCCTGATGCTTGATGAACCCACCGCTGCCCTTTCACCTAGATATCAACAGGAGATCCTTGCCAATATTGATAATCTTCGAAACGATGGGATATCCGTCCTTGTAGTGGAACAAAATGCGAGATTATCGCTTGCAAGATCAGACCGAGGATATATCTTTTCGAGTGGGAAAGTGGCATATTCCGGCAATGCTGAAGATATCCTTCGAGACCCAGAAATCGGACGGTATTTTCTTGGCCTGAATAGCTCAGGCAGAGAATGATATGGTGACCCCACCGGGAATCGAACCCGGGTTTCGAGCGTGAGAGGCTCGCGTCCTAACCCCTAGACGATGGGGCCACGTTGAATTAGTTTACGCTCTTCCGAGCTAGTGCACAGTAACTATTTATTTTCAGCCCGCTGTAGAAATTCCTTCACTCGAGGAGCCACTACGTCGACAGCCTCGATTGCTTCGATGTGGTTTGCATCTTGAACGCTAAAAAATTCTGCATCAGGTCTGAATTTCAGTACTTCAGGCATATCGATGGGTGAGGAGTTCGGCTCTTCAGTGCCACTGAACATCAACAGCGGCAGTGAACTCAGTTTCAACGCCTGGCGTGCCCCCCTCCAGGTATCGAGGGCATCTCGGCAATGTTTTATAATTTCGGGATACTCTTCTAACAATCGGGTACGATCAGGATCCTCACTTGCGGCCCATCGGGCCTTGCTATCTTTCCAGCGTTGCTCTAATTCGGCTTTTGACATCGGTTCGGAGGTGGGCATAACTCTGAATGGCCCAAACCCTCCGATCACTAGCGATTTGAAGCGTTGTGGCATGTAGATAGTTATCCCATAACCCATCCAGCCACCCATGGAATAACCCATGTAATGCGCCTGCTTAATGTCTAATTCATTGAGGACTGCTGCGATATCGGTGACCCGAGTGCGTAATTCATAAGCTGCGGGATTATCAGGCTTGTCGCTCTGTCCATGACCTCGTGAATCAATGAGGATTAATTGAAAAGAGTCCTGTAGCGCATTCACATACCCGCGGGTCTTCCATGCATTGAGGTCCGAAAGCAGGCCGTGCTGAAGGACCAGAGGTGGTCCACTGCCCACTACCTCGTAATTTATCTTTACGCCGTCGGTATTCTCAGCTAGTGGCATTGTCTGTACCTATTCCGTCCTTCTATGTACACGTTCAGTCACCTGAATCTACGATATTCGCTGCCATTTCACAATCCAGTAGTATTTTTAGTGTGTCAGTTAGCCTTATTTCTCATCTATTTAAACGAAGCCGGCACACAGAGCGATTCATTGAATCTGCAAAGATCACCGTCGGCGCGGCCAATATGAGCATCACTGTACAGTGATTTATGCTGATTAATCAGTCGAGTCCTTGGTTTCATGCATAGTTTCCCGATTACCATACGTCTCTACTGCCGACACAAAGGCCTCGCAGGAGTCAAATTCAGGTAATTCTTCCTCCTCCTCAGGTTGTATAACCTCATGCCACTCGGAATCGAGTCCTGGATTAAGCGCCTTGATACGAGCTATACGTCGACGAATTTCCTCATTTTTCCTGTTCGGCAGTGGCGTCCACCCTTCAGTAATCACTGACGGTTCAGCTGAATCGGCATTCTCATACTGAAATTTAAGCACATTCTACTCTGTTCGTCATATGCTGACGGTTTATCAAAGTCTCATGGCTCCGCGATTCGGAACAGATAGACTACGCCCTGCCAGCCGCTTCATAGGTAGTCAAGCCAGACCGCGCATCAGAGAGTAAAACACTCTCTGACTGAACAGCGAGTTCGTTGAGATCGTATAACGCAGCATAACTCTCAGAGGTCTGATTTGACGTCAGGACAAGCTCTTCCTCACCCTCCACGAGTATCCAGATTTCACCGGGATGTGCCCAATAGTATTTCGCATCATCGACCTGTGTTCGTCCGCGTTGAGCTCGACAAAATGCCAACGCCGCCAAGCCTACCTCCGAAAGATCTGATCCGTCACGGACTTTCCAACGACTTATTTGAAGTGTCATAAGATTTTACCTTTCGCAATTCAATTACAGTCTATAACCGTCCCATGTGAAAGTTGCCGATGATCGTGCCAGCTGGACTCGTTGACGTACGAATACTCTGCCAGATGGGTGTGTCTTGCAAACCATTCCACGCCGTGTTTAACGCAGCATAATCGGTGAAGTATGAAGATATGAACATATGCGGGCCAGCCGTACCTGAAATGGCGGAAGTGACGTGGGCTTGGGATGCTCCGACCTCTGCCCAGGCATCCGCTAATCTGATCAATCGATTAGCAAGTTCTTCACCTCTTCCAGGGTGAACCTGTAATGCGACGACATTGCCAACAGTGGTATCCGCCCCTGCAGAGCCATCAGGCTTGGCCCTATACGCAAGAGAGCTTCGAATGATATTTACCACTTCACCTGAGGGTGAGCTGTCTGACGTAGAGGCAGCGTAGAAGTCTGAAGAATACATTCTGCCGGCCACTTCACCCAAATGTTCAAGGTCGTCAGTGAACATTCGCATCTGCAGAGTACCCACATTTGGACCGGTCAATACCCTAGTAGCCACCGCGTTATTGGCCCCAGAATCGAGCGCTACTTGGGCGTATTGTTTGATTTGAGCGACTGCATCGGCCTGTCTCCCATTTACTGGCTTAATAATTAATGTCGACAATACTGTCATTATGATGTCTCCCTAAATGAGCTGTAAGCTCTCTTTACTAAATTGCGCTTAGCTGTGTGTTCCCCAATACGACCCCTGCAGGATCCGAACCACCGCGCAAATTTCGCCAAAGCTCACTCTCGCGAGCACTACCAAGAGCATCACTCCAGGCTTCCCAGCTTGAGTAGGCCGCAGTGACAAAAAGCGCTGGTCCAGGTGTACCCGTAATGGCGGATGTTACAAATGACTGTAGTGCTCCACCGGCAACCCATTGGTCAGCCCACTGACTGAGCACTGATTCAAGTTCGGCGACTCGGCCAGGGCGCGGCTGAACTGCTAGAACCGTAGCAATTGCTGGCTCAATGCTTTTATCGAGGAACGGAGCTGCTCGATGTATGACATTTGACCGAATCAGTCCCACGAGTTGTCCAGAGGGATTCGCATCATTCTGCGAGCGAGCGGCTGTGTCTGAGGACCACATTGCTGTCGAAATTTCACCCGCATGAACAAGATCGTTAGAAAATACCCGCAGCTGCAAATTCCCGATATTTGGTCCGCTTATCACGCGGCTAGCTGTAGCTCGTAATGCCCCGGCATTCTCAGCAATTTCTTTCAGTTCATTAATCTGAGCGATTGCGTCCACAGTTCGGCCATTCACCGGTTGTGAAATAATCGTCGTTAAAACATCCATTAGGTACCCTCCCCCTATTTTGACTCTTTGTGGTAACGACTGTCATGTTAACCACTTACTAACCTGACTTGTCAAGTTAACTTTGGAGACACCAGCACTTATAGTTACCCTAGCCTCACAAACTCAGGGAGAATGTATGGGAATTGAGAGTCTTTCGGTATTGGCCCAAATCGCAACAGGAATAGCAACACTGGCAGTAGCGCTCTTCCTGGCGAGCCAGCTGCGACTGCAGCATAAAGACTCTGTGATCACAATGCGAGCCGGGGCGACAAATACGCTCACAGCACTTGCCGAACATCACATTGCTGATTCTGAATTCACAAATATTTTCCTTCGAGGTATACGTGATGAAGACCTGAATGAAGAGGAACGCCATCGATACAACATGTTCCTGAATATGTATTTTGTCCAATGCCAGCAAATGTGGATCTATGACAAAACATCGGAAGATACTTGGTGGTGGTTCTGGGCAATGCTACAAACAGGACCAGGTGTCAGAAGATGGTACCGAGAAATAGGCTCACAATTATTACCAGAAGAATTGCAGGACTGGATCGATAGAAAGATGCTCGACGCGGGCCTCGTCGATTAAATTTTTAGCAAGGAGTATATGTATGTCTGTTTGGGATGATGGTACTAAGCACCTATATAGTGAGACTCGACCAATACATCTGAGGCCACCAACCCCTCCGCCTCTGGATGAAATTCCGGCGTCAGCTATCTTGGGACATTACAAGAATATCAATCAAACATACGGGCACCTGGTCGACATTCGAGCTATATGTTTAGAGCTGGACGCGTCACGTGAGCGCTTCGTTCAGAGTATCAGAGAACTCGATGGAGATTGGTCTTCAGTCGCCGGTGCTACAGATGAGGCCGATTGGTCTCCTCGGGAATTGACTGAGCATCTTGCATATAGTGAGACCGGGCTTTTGTGGCTTGCCACAACTGTTACGAATATAGAAGCCCCTTATCTCTTGAACTACACCCCGAATTTTGAAACACGTACTGATGGTATTGAAGGAATCATCGCCATCGGTGATACGTGCCGGCCCATATACGAGCAATTCTCAGACCTTGATCTTCGAAAGCCAGTTGAGTCTCCGTTCAGTATGGGCTTCGAGCAGACAGTATGGGGTGCCATTACTCGTAACATTACCCACGCAGACGAACATGCGACCACAATGAATCAAATCCGTACCTAAGTTAGTGAGGGGTTCTCACACCCTACGATCGCCTTGCAGTGACTTTACCTTAGGCAGGCTGATATGGCAGAGACGAGTGGTGAAGCACAATTCGCAAGGTGCCACCAGCATCTTTCCTATAGCCCCAGCTCTTGTCCACAATCGTAATATCGCCATCTTTATCTATAAAAGTGACACTACCCATCCACATGGCAATATGGCCGTCCATGAAGCTAGCGGCTGTTTCCGTAGTTACCTCACGCCAACTACGCAGACCAAACCCGTGGTCCCGCGGAAAGCCCGGGTTATGTCCAACAAAATAAGATAAGGCTCCTTCGCGAGTTGACCGGAAGGTCTGCTCTCCACTAGCCATAGTTGGCTTGAAGAGCACTGGCCCAAATCCATAATCATAAACAGCATCGAGCGCTCGGTTAGCAATCTCAGTCGCTGCTTCGATTCCCTCAGTATCGAAAGCAACCGAAATCGCAATCAATTCGTTGCCCCAGTCTGTTCGTGCTGCAGCAAGCTCCACCTCTGTGATTTCAGACACAGAATCCTCCTCATACATGATCTGAGGAACAAACTATCACGAACCTTCGTTACTGAAAGTATTCGGCTTCAGTCTGAGTTTTCAGAAGAAGACTAAACGGAACATTACAACGTGTTACGCAGATATCGCCGCCAATGCAGCATCACTGATCTCTCCAAATTCGCTCACCGGGACCACTTCCATTTCTCCGAGTGCAACGAGAGGCATACATAACGTCATTATTGCTGCCGCGTTGTCAGCTTCGATGATCATGTACCCCTTGTGAGCGGGTGCATCCATCCAGGAGCCAAGAACAGTGACCTGATCGTTGCCTTCTACTACTGCTTTCATATCCCCGACTTGTCCCGCAGGATCATCTGAATTAAGTGGGCAAGTCTCCCAATTATGCCGA
Source organism: Dehalococcoidia bacterium UBA2979 (assembly GCA_002348225.1). GTDB lineage: Bacteria > Chloroflexota > Dehalococcoidia > UBA2979 > UBA2979 > UBA2979. The sequence continues at coordinate 1,746 of DEAP01000076.1, read as the reverse complement.
TGCGTGATGTGAAACAACATAAACTCCTCCTTCTTGTGGTAGGTGCTTGTGGACTAACTAACCTTTAGCCACGATCCGACCATTTTGTTGACTATATAGCTTAATTAGATGTTCTACAAAGTAATTATTGTTCGAAGTCCCCAATAGCCGTCATATATTTGCTTGATCGTTCCCTGGGCCGGACCTCAAACCCAATGTTTGCCGCTACTTATTGGACGCCACTTGACAGCATTGGACCACCCTGCGCTACCCTACGGCGACACTGGTTAGAATTCTAAATTGTAAGGAAGGTGCCGGGATGGCTACAGCAGATGAAATACGAGCAGACATAGCAGCAGGTGCTGAGGCATTCCGAGCTGCAGCAGAGGGATTTTCAGGGGACTGGGAAGCTGGGGATGACGATAACTGGTCCGCGCGTAAAGTGGCCGAACATACCCTAGGTAGTATTGGTTTTTTTGCTGGCACTGTGGCAAACGCAATGGATGCGCGAGCAGCCGAAAAAACAGCCGCCGAACTAGCGAGCTCTGCTGACGTAGGCTCTGCTCTTGACGCCGGACTAGAGGTACTGAACCGGGTATTCCGATATGTTGAGGATCGAGACATGGTGAAGCCAGTTGAACGACCTGAAAGCATGGACTGGGATGCCACTATTGGCGCGTGCATGGTTCGTGCAGGAACCCATTTCACTGAACATGCGGAATCAATCAATGAGCGAAGTAGCTAACGATCCATTCAAGTAAGTACTAATAGTTAGTCAGCCGATAAACCTTGAGCGCCGTGTCGTGCATCAAAGCGGTACGTTCACTATCGCTAAAGCCAGATGATAGCTTTTTAAACTGGTTCCACACCGCGGTGTAGGAACATGACTGGCGCTCGACTGGGAAATTGCTCTCGAACATACATCGTTCGGGGCCGAACAACTCGATTGCCGCGAGATACCAGTCTCGGTTCTTTACGAGCAACTCATCGGATTTGGGAGCAGATTCGTGTTCGTGCCACCCAAAACCATTAATTGGCATCTGAATGCCGCCTACCTTTAAAAAGACATTCTCGTGCTGGGCTACGCGTGACAGAGCCGAATGCCAGTCTCGGAAAACTTCATCACGATTCTGAGCATACGGCCCAATCCCAATAGGCCCTCCGAGATGGTCAAGCACGATCGTAGTATCCGGGAACTTACCAGCAAGTCCGGCCAACTCGTCCAACTGCGGGTGAAGTAACCACGCGTCGAAGGATAGATCGTACTTGGCAAGCATCGAAAATCCGTCAAAAAAACTGCGACTAGTCATAATTTCTGCGTCACTGGCTCCTCCAGGAATCATTCCGACTTCATCGATCGCCCAAGCTGTCTTATAGCGAATGCCCCTGAATGTTTCAGGACTTGCCGCGATATGAGATTCAAGTACTTCCTGTACCTCTGCGCCAAGGAGCAAGTCAGCCATACTGACAATCCCTGTAGCCACTCGCATATCGCCATATTGCCCGTGGTTACTCTGCGCTGCGATCCCTCGAACAAATTCCGTTTCGCCCACATATTTCAGTGCATCAGATGCGTCTGCGCGATACATAGAGTTACATTCAACAAAAACAGTTTGCCTCACGTTATGTCCAGTTGTATCCAACAACAATTCATCGAGCAGGTACCTAGTGCCACCAACTCGGTCCCACAAATGGTGATGTGGGTCGATGATAGGCAGGCTCGGTTCAAGTACCTCTTCAGAAAATGGTTGCAGCCAGTCATCTCGG
>DEAP01000112.1 GCA_002348225.1 Dehalococcoidia bacterium UBA2979 | reverse complement strand
TCCTGCAACTAAAACTTTTCAAGCACTACGAATAGCCGTAAATACTGAATTGAAAGATCTGGAGATGGGACTCCTTTCGTCAATAAGTTTACTGAAAATCCCAAATCTGCACAGAAAAAATAATTATGGAAGATTAGCAGTCATCGCCTTCCACTCGCTCGAGGATCGGATAGTAAAAACATTTATTAAAACGGAATCAACTGACTGTCTATGCTCAAAAAAACAGCCAATTTGTACCTGCGATCATGAGGCTAGATTACGCCCGATAAATCGCAAACCTCTTGTGCCCAGCCCGCATGAGATATTAAGCAACCCGCGTTCACGTTCCGCTAAGCTTCGTGTCGCTGAAGTACTCGATCGACAGGTGCAGAATGTATAAAAGTTCCCTTGATCTCAGTGAAAAACTAGACAATCAATTAAATTTAGCCCCCAACCAACCTTCTCAAAACCCAACATTAAACAGGACAGACAAAAATGGTGTCAGAACCGGATCTCGAGCGACTCTTGCTGCTTGGGCCCTGACTCTCATTGCTTCAGCCTTAGGAATCTTTCAAGTGCACACAGCTGCTAAAATTCCGGTACTCGCCAATGAACTTTCCTTGATACATCAGCAGTCCGCAGAAATAGCGTATAACTCAAATCTTCTCAGCGCAGAATTAGCCCAAGATCTAGTAATTCTGCACAAAACGATAAGATCAGAGCGAGATAATACGTACATCCAAAGAGAGCCAGATGAACAACTAATAGACCAAGACTTCGTCGATAGATATCGTGACGCCGGTGAATACCTACCGAAACAATTCCTGCCAAGTGAATTAGCAAGAATATTGAATTATTCCCTGATTATTGATGACCTAACTACCGAGTGATAGTGAATAACAGTGCGGATGACCAAGAAAAATAATCCCTCACAAAACATACCTACTTATCGTGCGGGTGGCGGTAGCTGGCGGCACATATTCCTTGCAACGTTAGTTATTGTCGGAATTGGGATGATTTTGCTGCGGCTCTATGAATTACAAATAGAGCAACATGGTGTTCTGAGTGCTAACGCCAAATCCGCACAGCTCGATTTAATAGACATTCCAGCGCAGAGAGGAATGATAACCGATGCCAATGGCTTACCGCTCGCACTTTCGGTCGAATCATGGGATTTATATCTGGATAACATCCATTGGATAGCGGATCCAAATGAAGCAGAACATACCGCACGTGAATTAGTAAAATATCTAGGGGATACTTTATCAGTCACACATGACATCCCTAAAGATCAACTACTTTCTTGGCTGATTCATTTAGGAAAAGACTCAGATGCATCTAGAACTCCGCTTCTACGCAACCTCGATTTAGGGCAGAGGGGGCTACTGCGAGGGTTGTCCATGTATGGAGTCCAGTTACAGCCACGTTCAAAAAGAATTTACCCGGATGAAACAGCGACCTCGCAATTGATTGGATATGTAAACAGTTATGGGGAACCGCTGTGGGGAATAGAAAAAGATTATGACTCATTTTTGAGTGGAACACCTGGTTGGACCCTTAGTGAACAGGACGCACTAGGCGGGACACTAGGATACACACCAACAATAGGAGAAAAGGCCATCCCTGGGAATAATCTAAAATTGACGATAGATTCCGAAATTCAGCAAATTGCAAGCTCTAAATTATCCGATGGGATAACAACCTATCGAGCTGACGCGGGAGATGTGATAGTGGTTGATCTTACTGATGGGAACATAGGAGCAATAAGGGCAATGTCTAGTTACCCTTACTTAACCTATCAAGAGCTGAACTCCGGATTAACCATGGGTGACATAGCAAATTCTGTTAATTCTGCTGTGGCAAAAACCTACGAACCAGGATCGGTATTTAAACCTCTTTCCGTGGCAATCGGCATTGATCTTGGCTTAATTACAGAAAAAACAGTGTATAAGGACACTGGAATTCTTTGCTTCGCAACCGATTGCGTTGACGGAGTTAAAATTTCAAACTGGGAACAGCGAGTCTATGGTGAAGTAACTGTCACTGAAATCCTGAATCATTCAATCAACACTGGTGCCGCTTGGATTGGAGGCCAAGTAGAATCTTCCGACTTCTACTCTTACATGGACCTCTTCAATATCGGGCATACCTCTGGTCTGGATATCCGAGGCGAGGTGAAAAGCGATTTGGTGTCACCAGATGACCCCAATTGGACTGATATGTCAAAAGGAACTCAAGCGTATGGACATGGGGTTAGAGTGACTCCTCTACAGGCATTGATGACACTTACTGCCTTTTATACCGATGGATGTCTAGCCACCCCCTACTTGATAGCTGACGTTGAACTCAATGAGGGTGCGTGTGCACACGGACATAGAGTAGTTTCGACTGATACAGCAAATACAATGATGAGGCTTTTGGAAACTGTAGTAGAAAGTAACGAGTGGCATGCAGCGCGAATTCAGGGACACTCTGTTGGAGGGAAAACTGGGACAGCTATTCGATTTGATCCAGTAACAAATAAATATAACGAAAATCAAATGGACGCCACGTTTATCGGGTTTGTACCCGCACTTGAGCCTAGTTTCGGGCTCTTAGTCAGGCTCAGGAATCCACGCGAAAACGATGGCTTGGCTGGACTGACCGCAGCGCCCATCTTTTCTGAAATAGCCGCAGAAATTATAAGGTATCGTGAAATACCCAGTGAAGTAAGTAAAGATACGATTGGGAGGTAAGATTATGCCAAATCCCGACATACAACTTTCAGGAACTTTCATTTCCGAGGCACTAGCGGATGAGATGATTGAAACTAATCTCCTTAGTGCTATCAACGTAAGAAAGGCAGTTATCGACTCCCGCGAAATTATGCCGGGGGATCTATTTGTAGCCATGCGCGGAACCAAACACAACGGCCACGCGTTCGTCGAAGAAGCAATCAAGCGCGGGGCCGCCGCGATCCTAATCGATGAAGAATCCTCCAAGCCCCAGCAGCACTCGTTTATATTGGTTCGTGATTCCCTAACGGCTCTTCAAAGACTGGGAAGTGAATGGAGAAAACAGATCACCACGAAGGTTTTAGCAATAACTGGTAGTGTGGGCAAAACAACCACAAAGAATATAGCTGGAGAAATATTTAGTAATTATGAAAATACATCGTGGAACAAAAACAACTACAACAATGAAATATCAGTGCCGCTCTGCCTTCTAGAGACACCTGCCAGCTCCAAACTAGCGATCATTGAAATGGGAATGTACAAAATAGGTGAGATCGACTTCCTGTGCAAAGTAGCCAAACCGGATATTGGCATAGTATTAAATGTCGGGCCAACGCACCTGTCTCGCGCGGGCAGCTTAGAGAATATTCAGCTGGCGAAAAGCGAATTACCTAGATCACTCCCTGAAGATGGTCACTCGATTCTCAATTTCGACGACCCACTTGTTTGGCAAATGCGACAGGTCACTAAAAGTAATATCCTAGGCTTTTCTGCAGCTGGGAATACAAAGGCTGACGTCACAGCCACAGATATTGAAGTAGCTAGTGACCGCCGGATTGCATTCAATATTAGATATAAATCGGAGAATACTCGATTCTCCATCCAACTATCTGGTACACATTTGGTTGAAAATGTCATTGCGGTGATTTCATCAGGAATTGCTATGGGCTACACAACCGAGCAGATCAGCCAAACAATGGAAAATATGATTTTCAGTGATCGTATTGTGAGGACTGACATACCTGGAGGCATAACCATACTCAACGACACCTATAATTCACAGCCCAAATCACTTGAAGCTGCACTTCGAGTTTTAGACAGCTCTGCGGGAAGTAGAATTGCCCTTCTCGGTGACATGCTGGAACTAGGCTCCGTGTCAAAAGCAGAGCATATAACAGCTGGAATCCATGCAGCTTCCACTGTTGATCACCTAGTGACGATAGGATCTGAAAGCCGAGTCCTTGCTCAAACTGCAAAAGAATACGGCCTCACATCGGTGGAAATGGTTAATAGCAATCGAGAAGCAATAGACGCCTTATTGGAGATGATTGACTTCGGAGACACCGTACTAATTAAAGGATCCCATTCCCTAGAATTAGATGAGATTGCATCAGTGTTGATATCAAAACTCAAAAGTCGCTCACATGAAAAGGATAAGGCACTATGACAGGAGCACTCCTCTCGGGAGGAATAGCCTTCTTGGTAGCACTCACGTTAGGCTCACCCAGTATCCGACTTCTTCGAGCATTGAAATTTGGCAAAGCAATCTCTGGATATCTACCTGAGTCTCACCAGCTAAAATCAGGCACACCCACTATGGGTGGACTTTTTATCTGGGCAACGGTACTGATCGTGACAGTACTCACCAATCTTTTCGATGTCGAAAACAGTCGGCTTTTGATTAATCGCGAATCGATGATTTTGCCTATATCAGTAATCACCGGGATGCTAGTACTTGGAGTATGGGATGATTTTGGAACTTTCGTCAATCGCCCGATGACTGGTCTAACATGGAGGTTAAAATTTGCCTCTATCGGTCTTGTTGCAGGTATTGTTGCGTATTGCATGTTCTTCTTGCTCGAGGCTGAAAGTGTCAATATCCCTTGGATAGGTAAGCACGGATTAGGATACACCTACTTGGGCATCGCTTTTGTGACTGTTTTTACAACTACCACGGCTGTATCAGTGACTGACGGGCTGGATGGACTGCTCGGTGGTACCGCAGCCTTTGCATTTGGAGCGTACGCAGTTATTGCCTTCGTACAAGGCCAAGTCTTCCTAGCTATATTTTGTTTCACCGTATCTGGAGCTCTTCTGGGATTCCTCTGGTATAACGCTCATCCCGCATCGGTATTTATGGGTGACGCCGGTGCATTGCCGCTCGGAGCCGCACTCGCCACAGTGGCACTAATGACGGGGCACTGGTTGATACTTCCTATTGTCGGAATTGTATATGTATTGGAGGCAGGTTCTGCGCTTGTTCAAGTAATCTATTTCAAAGTGACTAGCGGGAAACGAATATTCCTACAAACGCCTTTCCATCACCATCTAGAACTACTGGGATGGAGTGAACCACAGATTGTGATGAGGCTCTATTTACTTGCAATCGCTGGAGCCATGTTGGGTGTTGCGCTTGCTTTAAAGGTGTGAAAGACATAGAGAATGAATCAGCAAGTATCAACGAACACCTATAAAAATAAAAAAGTTCTTGTTCTTGGTTTAGGGATAGAGGGAATGGATCTCTCGAAGTTTCTGGCATCTGAAGGAGCAGACCTCTTCATTTCAGATCAAAAATCAATCCACGAATTACGTGACTCTCAAGAAAAATCTAAACTGCTCGCGCGGCTACCAGTATCGCACCTTTATCTGGACGGTGTTATCCCAAAGGATTTGCAATTATTTGATACGATTTTTGCGTCTCAGGGAGTACCAGATCACAACCCAATCCTAACTCAAGCCAGACAAGCAAATTGCCGTATTTCATCTATGCTTGAACTTTTCCTAGAACGTTGCCAAGTGCCTGTAGTTGGAATAACTGGGTCAGCAGGGAAAACCACTACCACGGCTATCCTCGCTGATATTTTGAGATATTCTGGCGAGTCGGTGGTTGTTGGAGGCAATATTGGCTTCGAATTGCTCTCTAGTCTTCCAGACATAACAAATGACACAAAAGTAATTATAGAGATGTCACATACACAGTTACTCCGATTGAATAGATCCCCTGCAATTGCTTGTATTACAAATGTCACACCTAATCATCTCGACCAATTCTCTTGGAAGGAATATCAGGAACTCAAAAGCAAGATAATAAAGTGGCAGTCTCCAACAGATCTGTTTATCGCGAATATCGACGATCAAAACGTGAGGAAGATAATCGCAACAGGAGGCAGTAGAACTGTCGCGATCTCTCTAGGTGAGGTCGCTCATCGATCAATGTCTGGTACCAATAAAAATAAAGATAAGTCTGGCGAGCATCTATCTGAGGAGGATGGTACCGACGAGAGCCTCTATGGCTATGCTAACTATCAACAAACTGGAAACGTTGATGAGTTATATTCGTTGCAGCTAGATATCCCACAGGGTACGTATGGCATGACTTCTCCAGTAACTCTGCTCGAAAACTGGTCCCCGTTTAATCACGCACAGGCTCCTGGCTACCACAATATGTACAACGTAGCTTTTGCTGCCGTTATCAGTTACTTTTTGCTACAGGCAAAAGAGCCTAAAACCCCCAATACGGTCTTGCAACTGATCAGTTCTGGAATAGAGTCTTTCCAAGGTGTGGAGCACAGACTCGAAACTATTGAAAGTAATCATCGCTCGCTATTGTTTGTGAATGACTCAATTGCTACCACTCCTGAACGCACTTTGGCCGCGTTAACCGCGCTCAATTTGAATGCAAATCAAAAAGTAGTCCTGCTGATGGGAGGCCGTGACAAAAAACTTCCGTTCCCCACGAAACTCAGAGATGCCATCGCCGATAGGTGCCGGGGGTTCGTGGGCTTTGGAGAATCTGGTGCACATTTTATTGAGAAAGGAGGTCCGAAATCAGCTGATACCCTCTTATGCATCAATGAAAAAGACCTGACGGACGCGTTTTGGTCCGCTCTACGTATTGCTAAAAATGGAGATGTCATACTACTGGCACCTGGTGGAACCTCATTTGACCATTACACCAACTTCGAAAAAAGGGGCCGGGAATTCAAAGCTTTGGTTGCTGGATTGGCCTCGGACGGTCCAAAAAACTAGGATGCAAGGTAAAAAAAACATCCCCTCCGGAGTAGCATCAGATAAGAATGTCGACACCATACCTCTAAATAGAGAAAAAAAACACACTCCTGATTACATTTTGCTTGGGATAGTTGCGATATTAACGATCATTGGCTGGATCGCGATCAGCTCAACAACCTCAGTTAATGAGACTACCCGACCGATATCTACACATGGGATAAAGCAT
>DEAP01000050.1:3284-3850 GCA_002348225.1 Dehalococcoidia bacterium UBA2979 | reverse complement strand
AGGACGGGCTAGTAGTTTTCTCTCTCTCTACGGTACCTACGGTACCGTAGGTACCCAAAGTAAAGTAAAGTAAAGTTAGCGCGCCCCAAAACTTCCTGGAGCCCCGAAGGGGGCCACCGGCTCACAATATCCATTGACAGGAAGGATCCAGACCGTCCGAAGGCGGAATGAACAGGTGGAGCTTGCGTGGTTTCGCAGGCTCGCATCCGAGCCCCCACCGCCGCGTACTCTGGCCTAATATTGTGGCTCAGCGAAGCGAGGGGCGGCAGACAGCCGCCTAAGGCCCTTAAGGTACCGAAGCCCACCAGCCGTCACGGCAAGGCAGACAGCCTTAGGTGAATATGCTCGTAGCATCTAAAAAAGGCCTCGCATCCGGGCCAAAATGACCGTGACCGGCATGGCGGCCCGATGAATTACCACCAGCAGAACGTGCAGGGGCACCGATGACGTCGCAGCTGCGGAGAGCACCCGTATCCTCATAATGCTGCGGATAGCAGCCGACTCTCGGCGCAAGCCGCCACGTCCCCTCCCGTGCCGTCGAGTCCAAGCTATATATCGACTGGTGG
>DEAP01000050.1:0-2897 GCA_002348225.1 Dehalococcoidia bacterium UBA2979 | reverse complement strand
CAAAACCGTGCACAAACTCGCTTGTCGTTGGTAATGGCCGCGCACTCAAGCCGCATCGTATACTCGAAGCAGGTACGCACTCGGGTATACTCCACTTTTCAGCCTAGAAAATACGCACCTCGCGCCGAGATCCAAGTGTGAGGCGATACCGCCCGCGTACGCCGAACTTGAAAATCGTGTGGAGCGGAAATTCTCGGAAATTCACCTCCGATTCGGCCCGGGTTCGGGACCTGCAAAAGAAGTCGGCCCTAGGTTTTCACGACCGGTCGCCAGGTCGATTCAGGTTTAAAGTTCCACTTGAACTAGACAGTACCGTAGGCAATAGGTAGAAGCTACGAAGCTACCTACTGTACTAGAGCCCCGGGTATCTATTGGGGGGCAATCTAATTATTAAATTATATAAGGAATAATCCAGCGCGGTCGAGAGATGTTGACCAAATTTGAATCCAAAAGTAATCGAGTGAAAGGACTAGCATTTCATCCTCAGAGACCATGGATCTTGACAAGTTTGCACAATGGAGTAATACAACTCTGGGACTATCGTATGGGTACGCTGCTCGAGAGATTCGATGAGCACGACGGCCCTGTCAGAGGCATCGATTTTCACCATGTTCAGCCATTATTAGTCAGTGGTGGTGATGATTATCGCATCAAAGTCTGGGATTATAAACTCAGAAGATGTCTGTTCACTTTGCTTGGGCATTTGGATTATATTCGCACTGTCAATTTCCATGGCGAATATCCCTGGGTAGTTTCTGCGAGTGACGATCAAACAATCCGTATCTGGAACTGGCAAAGTCGATCATGTGTCAGCGTACTGACGGGACACAACCATTATGTGATGTGTGCTTCATTTCATCCCAAAGATGACCTTATCGTCTCGGCATCCTTAGATCAGACTGTCCGGGTCTGGGACATTACTGGTCTCAGAAAGAAAACTGTACGGGGCCCCCCCGTGGCAATCGGAACCCATATCACCTCATCATCATTACAAGAGATTGGCGCCAGTAGCACTAGTGCGAGTAGCGTTGTCTCGAGAGTCAATGCCGACCTTTTTGGAGGGAATGACGCCATTGTCAAGTATGTCTTGGAAGGGCATGATCGTGGCGTGAACTGGGCATCGTTTCACCCAACATTACCGTTGGTGATTAGTGGTGCAGATGATAGACAAGTAAAGTTATGGCGCATGAATGAGACAAAGGCCTGGGAAGTTGATACCATGCGCGGCCATAGTAATAACGTGTCTTGTGTTGTTTTCCATCCAAAGCATGAGTTAATAGTGTCAAACTCTGAAGATCGTTCTATCCGAGTCTGGGACATATCAAAACGACTTGGTGTGCAAACATTTCGACGTGAAAATGATCGATTCTGGATTCTTGCAGCTCACCCCGTGCAAAACTTGTTAGCTGCTGGGCATGATTCTGGGATGATTGTTTTCAAACTTGAACGTGAAAGGCCGGCATTTGGCTCCCATCTGGATACTCTGTTCTATGTAAAAGATCGATATCTCCGTATTCATGAATATAGCACCCGCCGAGACTTGCCAATGCTATCATTACGTCGCCCCACCGGCCACGCGCAGAATGGAGTATGCGCTGGACCTCGATCTTTGGAGTATAATACAATGAACCCATCCGAACACAACGTAATACTTTTCTCTCAACAGGATGGTGGGTCTTTCGAGTTGCTTGTTTTCCCTGGTGATGTAATTGCCTCAAATCAACAGGGCGAAAGTTCAGACCCAAAGCGGGGATTGGCTTTATCTGCTGTGTTCCTCTCTCGAAATCGTTTTGCGGTCCTAGACAAAAATCGCCAGGTACTGTTAATTAGCCCGTCTCCTTCCTTTGACCAAATCTGTCATAGATAATCATCAAGGATCTCAACAATGAGAAAAGAAAAAGTGTCCCTCCCCCTAATCCCAGCACTGATTGCATGTTCTTTGCTGGAACATCAGGCCGCCTTCTTTTGCGTACAGATGACAGAGTCATGCTCTTTGAGCCTCAATCGAGAAGGGTTCTTGCTGAATTGCAAGTTGCACGAATCAAGTACGTAATATGGAATCAAGACTGTAGCAGGGTTGCACTTCTGAGCAAACACGGTGCGTTGTCTTTAGTCTCACATAGTCTAATGATCTTAAATCAAGGTATAACTATTGCCTCTCGAGATCTCGAGCAGCTGTGTAGTGTGACTGAAACTGTTCGCGTTAAAGGTGGAGGTTGGGACGATCGTATTTTTCTCTATACCACCTTAAACCATGTGAAGTATTGTCTGACCAATGGGGATACGGGTATTATTCGCACTCTTGATGTCCCAGTATACATAACCAGAGCAAATCAGAAACAGCTCTACTGTCTTGATCGCGAGTTGAAGCATTGCATTCTTTCTGTTGATAATACAGAGGCCGTATTTAAGCTAGCCCTGGAGGATAAAAACTATCTGGAGGTTATGAACATGATCAAGCACTCAAAGCTTTGCGGCAAAGCAATAATTGTTTACTTACAAGAGAAAGGATATCCTGAAGTGGCCCTGCACTTTGTTGATGACCTACAAACTCGATTCAAATTAGCACTTGCTTGTGGAAATATTGAAGTGGCCATGAACACTGCCTACGAAATTGGTGATGATGAATGTTGGCACAGGCTTGGTATGGAGGCACTTCGACAAGGCAATCACCAGGTGGTTGAAATGTCATATCAACGAACGAAGAATTTCGAGCGGCTTTCTTTTCTCTATCTATTGACTGGGAATATCGAGAAACTTCGTAAGATGTTGAAGATTGCAGAGATGCGTAGGGATATTATGGGGCGCTTTCACAACTCATTATTTCTTGGTGATGCCACTGAACGCACTCGAGTTCTAGAAGAGGCCGGTCAGTCTCCTCTTGCTTATGTGACAGC
>DEAP01000063.1 GCA_002348225.1 Dehalococcoidia bacterium UBA2979 | reverse complement strand
TGCAATAGGGTCTGTACTGCGTAGGACAGCTGCATCCATGTCGGGCATAATCGTAACTCCTAACCAACGTCGCGATATGTTTAAAGCAGTGTAACTGGTCGTCGGGCAGTTTTCGAGCGGCCGATCGCAGTCTTAGATCTAGCCTAGAGATTGTTTCAATATTTTCAGGTTTTGCTCAGCGGTCCCCTCGGAGTTAAACACGGAAGAACCTGCCACAATAATATCTGCTCCAGCTTCCCGACAGGAACTCGCATTATGCGGCTTAACTCCTCCATCAACTTCCACATGCAGATTGAGGCCTTGTTTCGTTATCAATTCTCGAACTTCGCGGACCTTGGCCAAGAGGCTAGTGTTCATCTGCTGCCCACCCCAGCCTGGTCGAATAAGCATGATCGTCACCTGTTGGATCTCGGGGAGCAAATCGCTGATCTCATCAACCTGAGTTTCTGGGTTCAAAGCAATTCCCACTTCGGCGCCCATGTCACGAAGCAGCACCACGGTCTCTCCCAGCCCAGGCCCCCCCAAATGGGGTGCCTTCATTGCGGCCTCGTAGTGGAATATCACCCGACTCGCACCATTCTGGATGAACGTTTCAAAATGCTCGCTAGGATGTGCCACCATGGCGTGCACTTCGATGAGATTTTTTGTGGCCTTTGAAACTGCTTTTATCACCTCTCCACTGAATGATAGTGGAGGTACAAAATGGCCATCCATGACATCCAGGTGCCATAGATCCGCCCCACCTTCATCTGCCGCTTGTATCTGTTGGTGCAGCTGACTGAAGTCAGCAGTCAGAATTGAAGGAGCGATTAAACAAGAATTCATTTTTGTAACGTCGTCCACGCTTGACGATCTTGTCGCAGGCGCTTTTTCGCCTCATTTAGAGCTGATGCGACTGTATCAGGTGCCGTCCCACCTGACGCATTTCTGGCCGAAAGGGAGTAATTTAAGTCGATTTGTAACGCGTCCTCATCGAATTCATCGTGCGCCGCCTTTAATTGGTCAAGCGTAAGCTCTTTAAGACTTATTCCCTGTGACTCGCACTGAGCGACCAGGGCGCCCACGGCCGCATGGGCCTGACGGAAAGGGACCCCTTTTTTTGTGAGATAGTCAGCGTAGTCCGTCGCCAGAGCAAAATTCGCCTCAGCTGATAATGCCATAGCTTCTCGATTGAATTGGCATGTGGGTAACATCGCAGACAACACCTGAAGTGTTGCCAGTACGGTATCAACGGAATCGAATAATGGTTCTTTGTCTTCCTGCATGTCCTTGTTGTATGCCAGCGGTTGAGATTTCAGAAGTGTAAGGATCTGTACAAGATTACCGATTACGCGGGCGCTCTTCCCTCTGGCCAGTTCCGCCAAGTCTGGATTTTTTTTCTGTGGCATTATGCTAGAGCCAGTGGAGAACCGTTCGTCGAGGGTTATGAATTGAAACTCACTAGTAGCCCAAAGAATAATTTCTTCAGATAGTCGTGAAATGTGTACCATCAGCAGGGCAGCTGCTGAGTGATAATCATAAACAAAGTCCCTGTCCGATACGGCGTCAATTGAGTTTGGTATAACTTCGTCGAATCCTAACTCGCGAGCTGTGGCCTCGCGATCGATATCAAATGAAACACCTGCGAGTGCACCTGTCCCTAATGGAGACCTGTTAGTCCTGTTTCGAGCCTGTTCAAACCGCTCAGTATCACGAACAAGCATTGACTCATAAGCTTGCAGATGATGACTCAAGAGAACTGGCTGTGCGCGTTGCATATGCGTATATCCGGGCATGATTGTCTCAGCTTCTGATTCTGCAAGAGCTAACAGCACTTCTCGCAGATCAATCAGAGCATCCACTGTTGCGTCACAAGCAGCTCGCACGAACAGTCGCATATCTGTAGCAATTTGGTCGTTTCTAGATCTGCCGGTGTGCAGACGTCCGCCCGCCTCGCCGATTCGCTCGGTTAATTTAGCCTCTATATTCAAATGAATATCTTCGCGATCTATCCGGAAGTCGAACTCTCCCTCATCGATTTCATGCTCGATTTCTGTGAGCCCATTGAGTATGAGGTCACGATCTTCCTCAGATATTATTTTTGACGCTGCCAGCATGTTGGCATGCGCTTTCGAACCGGCTATATCTTCTTTGTAAAGTCTTTGGTCGAATGAAATCGACTCGTTATATAAATCAGTCAGTTCGTGACTTCCTTGGGAAAATCGACCTCCCCATAGTTTATCGGAATTATTAGAAGCCATTTTAGTTTGCCTCGGGAGCTGCCAGACGTAATAGATCATCATCACCACCACCGGCTAAAGCCTGGCGTTGAGCCTGCACTTGAGCGGGGAGACCGTGAAGTCGTATAAATCCTGCCGCCTGGCTTTGATCGAAGAGGTCGCCCTCTTTGTTATACGTCGCAAGTTCAGGCGAATAGAGTGAATTATCAGCTCTGCGCCCAGTCACAGTAACGTTGCCATGCCAGAGTTTAACTTTCACGTCACCAGTGACATGACGCTGCGTAGAGACAACATATTGCGCCAAGTCACGATGGTGGGCACTAAACCACAGGCCGTTGTAGACGAGATCGGCATACTCCTGTGACACGGTGTTCTTGAAACGGGACTGAGCCTTAGTGAGTGTTAGATCTTCGAGAGCGCGATGTGCTTCCAAGAGAATTACGGCCGCGGGTGCTTCGTATATTTCTCTTGATTTGATGCCCACTAGACGGTTCTCGACCATGTCGATTCGTCCTATTCCGTGTTGCCCACCCGTATCTGAAAGTAGCTGGACTATTTCTGTAGGAGATAAATCTTCGCCGTCTATATTGGTGGGGACGCCTTGCTCAAACCGTATAGTGAGTTCAGCTGGGGTATTGGGGGTGTCCGTGAGCGGGCGAGTCCATTCAAATACGTCTTCAGGTGGCTCGACCCAGGGGTCTTCCAGTATTCCTGCTTCAATAGATCTCCCCCAGAGATTCTCGTCAGTTGAATAGGGTGACTCTGAGCTTTGGCGAACGTGAATCCCGTACTTAGCAGCATATTCTAGGGCCTCATCTCTCGAAACCGAATGTTCTCGAGTGGTCCCAACAATGTCAAGATCTGGGGCTAATGTTTGAACCCCCACGTCGAGCCTTACTTGGTCGTTCCCCTTACCCGTACATCCATGCGCAACTGCTGTCGCGCCAATTTGCCGAGCTTTGTCTACCAACATTTTTGCTATGAGAGGGCGCCCAAGTGCTGTGGCCAGTGGATAACGTCCTTCGTAAACCACGCCAGCCTGTAGAGCCGGCCAAATGAAATACCTAATAAAGGTATCCTTTGCATCAGCAATCTCAACCGATGCGGCTCCAGCTTCTTCAGCGCGTTTACGGATCCCTTCTTGATCGCCCAGATTCCCTAGGTCAATTGTGAGGCAGTGTACCTCATACCCGCGCTGATCTTTCAGCCAGTGAGCTGCAACAGAGGTGTCAAGGCCTCCAGAAAAGGCGAGAATAATTTTTGGAGTATTGTTAGTCATTGTGTCAGTCTAAAGCTAGTGGCGATAAAAACCCAGACCGATTGGTTCGACCAG
>DEAP01000080.1 GCA_002348225.1 Dehalococcoidia bacterium UBA2979 | reverse complement strand
TTTCTTAGACTTTTCCCTCCGACACTACGAGTGATTAGTTGGTTTCTAGGCTTGACACGCTCTGTTGCTCTGCTCGTAGGAATGCGATCCCTGGTAAGAAATCCAGGTAATTATTCCCGTCTCGTGTTACTCCTAATGTTCGCGACTGGTGTTGGGATGTTCGGCGCCACCTTCTCCGCAACCCTGGATCGATCATACTCTGATCGGGCTGCATACACTGTAGGAGCCGATGTCCGTGCTGTAATCGGCCTCTCTAACGAAAGTATTGGCAAAGAAGGGATTTCGAGAGACATTAACTTACCGGAGAATATCGACTCGTCTTTCGTACTCCGAAGCCGCGGGACTCTTTGGGTCGATCAGAGTAATCCCCGTGAAATAGAACTTCTTGGCATTGAACCCGACTCTTTTCCAAAAACGGCATTCCTTCGTCCAGACTTTAGTGAAAATTCTCTTCCTGATTTAATCACTGATCTTGAATCAGAGGATCTATATCTGGAAGGGCCAGCTATTCCAGCCGATGCAAAACAGATTGGCCTTTGGTTGAAGTTTACGGATTTAGCCGGCCGTATAAACGTGAATACCGTGCTTGCTGACGCAAATGGAAGGCTCAGTCATTTCTCCATGGGTGCCGTACGCCCTGGTGATGCTAGTACTAATGAGTGGGTCCTCTTTACCGCCGATGTTACTGAACCAGCAGACAAATTTGGCAAAACCAAGGTTGCGGAGCTCCCGTTCGAATTACGTGGTGTGAGCTTCACTGCCTCAAGTCGTCTTACGGCCCAGCAGGCCAGTATAAAAATCGGTCCTTTGATCTATACAACTTTAACGTTACCCCCACCCGCCCCCGAGGGTCTGAATCCGGATGAGCCTTCAAACACTAACTTCAGCTGGTATTTTGGACTCGATGGAGGCCCCAGAGGCCATAAAGAGTGGAGCGATTCCGAATTAATTCACGATTTCACTACTGGGGGGTTCCGGCCGTTGTCCGGCGCACGTTCAACGAGTGGGAGTGACTCTTTACTTTTGAAAATTGATGCACCGGAAGGATACGAGAAGAGTACTGAGTTGCGGTGGATATCAGGGGGCGGCTACCGTCGCCTGCATGGGCTTATGCTTGACATCGACACGGGTGACTTGACGATCTATCTCGATGCGACGACTGCTGAAACTCTTGATCTAACCCTTGGTCAACGCCTTGCGCTGGCTACATCCTCTCGATGGACTACAGTTCGATACGGAGGCAAATTTGACTATCTCCCCTCGTACGACAACAATTCAACATCGGGTTTTGCGCTTGTAAATGGTCGGCGCCTAGAATCAGCAGTGAACATAGCATTACCCGATAATTCGATATCGTACAATGAATTGTGGCTAGATCTACCCGATGGATTCAGTGATATTAGTTGGCTCGATGAGTCAACTTTAAGACAACTATTAGTAGCCTCAGTCATTCGGGATGAACAGCAGGATGACCCCCTTATCGCTGCTGGATGGTCAGGGATTCTAGCTATTAGTTTTGGATCGGTACTGCTCTTATCTGCGATCGGCTTCATGGTCTATTCGTATTTGAATGCGCAACAACGCAGTCTCGAATTCGCAATCATGCGAACGTTAGGCTTCTCAAAGATGCAGGTGTTCTCACTGGTGTTATTCGAACACCTTTTTGTCGTGTTGGCTGGATTAGGCCTGGGGACCGGAGTCGGATTATTTATCGGTCGATTCATGATGACTTTTCTTTCTAACGATGAGTTCGGTAACCCTGTTTCGCCCAACTTCATCCTAGAAGTTTCGTGGTCCGAGGTAGTTGTGGTATGGGGTATATTAGGTTTGGTGTTTATAGCAACAGTAACCGCGGTAGTAGCCCTTTACTTCCGATTGGCCATCCATAAAGCTTTGCGGATAGGGGACGCTTGATGCCTGAAAATTATATATATGCCGAAGAATTATTCAAGATCTATAAAACAGACGAGCTTGAAGTCGTAGCACTAAGAGGCCTGGACCTGCAGGTAGCTAAGGGCGAGATGATGGCAATTGTTGGGGCTTCTGGCTCTGGAAAATCTACATTCTTGAATATTCTGGCTGGGCTCGATACGCCGTCGGCTGGGCAAATTACAGTTGGGAAGCGCGACCTGCTGCGAATGAAGGATGAAGACTTGGTGGATTACCGGCGGCGAGAGGTAGGCTTCATATGGCAACAAACTGGCCGGAATCTAATCCCTTATCTGACGGCACTCCAAAACATTGAAGCCCCCATGATCCTCGAGGGGGTCAAGAGACGGATCGCCAAAGCCCGAGCACAGGAGCTGCTCACTGCGGTCGGGCTAAGTGACAAAGCTCGGCGGCGACCGAACGAGTTGTCCGGGGGAGAACAGCAGCGAGTCGCGATCGGTGTCGCTCTCGCGAACCAACCCCCTCTTCTTTTGGCAGATGAACCTACTGGAGAATTAGACAGTGCCACGGCTGATGAAGTATTCAGAGTCCTTCGTGAGATTAACCGATCTACCCAAGTAACTGTAGTCATAGTCACGCATGACAGGGAGATTACAAGCCGAGTCGATCGCGTAGTCGCGATGCGTGATGGCAAGGCCAGTACTGAACTTGTACGTGATGCGGAATCTAGCGATGTTAACGAGCTAGCTGTAGTTGATAGAAGTGGGAGATTGCAGATACCCAGAGAATATTTGGACGAAGCTAACATTCAGCGAAGAGCTCGAATTGATCTGACAGACGGCAAAGTGACGATTAAGGGCGAGTAATGGCGATCGGAAAACAGGAAGTCAGGCTATAAATATGAGCAATCTGCAGCAAGATTTTATCCGTATTAATAACGTGAGTCGACGATTTCAGAGTGCCGACTCCGAGGTAGTCGCACTGAATAACGTCTCTCTTGATATTCCACGTGGGCAATTCACGGCGATTGTAGGTCGGTCAGGGTCAGGGAAAACTACTCTTCTAAACATCATTGCGGGATTAGATACTGCAGATGAGGGGTCTGTGGATATTGATGGCCAGCAAGTCTCAAATTACTCGGATCGACAGCAGACAGAATTTCGGAGACGTACTATTGGTTTCGTTTTTCAATCCTTTGGGCTACTTCCACTCTTATCAGCAGCGGAAAATATCGACCTCTCATTACGAATTGCCGGCACTGGTATGCGTGATCGACAGCAGAGAACACGTGAGCTCCTGGAGCAAGTAGGACTCTCGCACCGATCTGACCATCGGCCGTATGAGCTTTCTGGTGGAGAACAGCAACGAGTCGCGGTGGCTCGAGCCTTGGCGAATAATCCGCCACTTTTGATCGCTGACGAACCCACTGGCGAGCTCGATTCGACCACCGGCGCCCAGATTTTTTCTCTTCTCCGAGGTGTAGCTGACTCCGGTGTGACTATTCTCACCGCCACCCATGATCCGTTCGTCATGGAGCATGTCGATGTGGTACGTGAGATGTCTGACGGCCGCCTACTACCCCAGGGTGAAGGGATCGTCACCTCACGAATAATTCCTGATAAAAGAGATAAATCTGTTCCTCGGCAAGGCACAGCTCTCCGACCCCCTACCGTCCCGCGCCGAGCACCCTAATGACTATGCAGACACTCTTTCACATTATTGCTGCAACTCAGAAAGAAGATCTCACTGAAAGTCAGGAACAAGAACTCGTCCTGCGCGCCAAAGAACTAGGTGACGACGCAACGGTGGCCAACGTGTGGATTGGAAGACGTGGCATTAGTTTTGTGGTTGTACTCGAACTAACGGTAGAAGAACACTCTCTAGAGTCATTTAGTGACTCTCCGAGTCACGTTAGTTTTGTAGTGCATGCCTTAGGGCCCGTAATAACAGGTATGTGGAGCGCTGACTTTGCCTCTAACGTACTGGACCCATTAATCGACCCACGCAAGCTCGGTCATAAATACTTGACCGTCATCGCGATAAAATCGCAAGCCAGACTTTTCGAATGGCAAATCGATCAGTGGGGCGAGTCGCTTACCCATTTTGCCGGTCACGGGAACGTGGTCTTAGGGCCGACGATCGAAGAGCGTGATTTATATAGGAGCGCCGGATTATTATTTTCGCAGATCCCTATCAGTGTAGGCTCACTTCCAGGCGATATTTTTCAGGATGCAGAAGCATTAGTAAAATCTGTGGACTGTGTAGAGGTTGACCTACTCTAAGACTGTCATAACCGTCACACCATTATCCCAACGCAATACTCGATTAGGTGCCGCTTTTTCTATCCAGGCAGACCGGGTCGCTCGTCCACTCCGGACCAGTACTCGCCACACCTCGTATGTTTTCGAGCCGATTACTAATGACTCTTCCTGTGGCACGGTCAGGACAACACGTTGTTGTTTTAGATTCAGTGAGTCCACCGTCATGTAATTAGTCTTAAATCCAATATCGAGAGGCAGTGCCCGCCACAGCCAGATTCCACTCGAATTAGCATAGACATTTTCCTGCCTTGCCAGAGCAATTCGCTCATCTTGACCGGTCTTATCTGATCTCACAAAATAGCTACGAAGTAACTCCTCCTTATCCTCGAATTCTTGGATCGACCAATTGTAATTAAGGCTGTCAATATTGGCTTCGCTATTTTGTTTAACAACTCGTTCACCACGTAAGGGGGTTAAATCAACCCTCCGCACTTGTGTTTCGATAGTATCAGTGGCTTCAGTCTCACCGACTCTGTAATATTCTTCTACGAGTGTCAGAACGCCATCGGCGCTGAGCAGAGTTTTCAACACACCTCGACCTATAACTTCATTGGCATCGTTAGAAATTTCATAATGCACGACTTCGTCCTGAGCTACTATTTCTGTCCTAGGTCGAAGCTGAACCTGATCCTCTTCCGCAGAATTACCTCCCTCGCAACCATTTAATAGTATGACTACCGGGAAAATCGACATTAACATTCGGGTGAGAAATTTAGTAGAAATTTCAATTTCTCCCTATAGACTCGGCCAAAACTTTAGCAGTCCTACGGGCAGCTTCTTTGACCTGATCACGATCCACCCCTAAATGGCAGGCCATCCGAACACGCCGCTCTGATGTTCCCGAGCAACGGACTCCGTTCTCTGCGAGTGCCGAACGAAACTTCTGACCATCTATGCCAGGATCTAGTTCGAAAAACACCAAATTAGTATCACAACCGGCAGGATCCATCGTAATTCCATCAAGTTGACCCAATTCGTTATAGAGCCACTGCGCGTTCGCATGATCCTCACTAATACGCTGGACATGATGTTCAAGCGCATATCTAGCAGCTTCTGCAATTATTCCACTCTGTCGCATAGCGCCGCCGACAAGTCGTCTATTGAAACGGGCCTCTTCTATAAAGTCACGGGAGCCACAGAGAACTGAACCCACCGGGGCGCCTAAACCTTTCGAAAAACAAAATGACACTGAGTCCGCATCTTCGACAAGATCCGCTACGGGTAATTCTAGGGCCACGGATGCATTAACGATTCGGGCAC
Source organism: Dehalococcoidia bacterium UBA2979 (assembly GCA_002348225.1). GTDB lineage: Bacteria > Chloroflexota > Dehalococcoidia > UBA2979 > UBA2979 > UBA2979. Next base: position 4,722 of record DEAP01000080.1, on the reverse strand, counting down.
CGTCAACATGAACCGCCACAGCGTGCTCTCGCGCAACTGTTGCTAGTGCTTTGATTTCACTCTTGGGAATCACGGAACCACCACAACGATTATGTGTGTTTTCGAGACAGAGGACTGCAGTTTTTGGCCATTCAGGTCTTAGGGCATTCTTGAGCTCTTCCAAGCTAATTCTGCCCTTAAAGTCGTTGGTGACCGTACGAACTGACAAGCCCCCGAGGACAAAGGCACCCATACCTTCATGGTTAGTGATGTGTGACTCGCTACCTGCGACCACCTCATCGCCTCGTCCACAATGAGTCAATAATGCGACCAGGTTCGCCATCGTACCTGACGGGACGAAAAGAGCTGCTTCTTTGCCTGTGAATTCCGACGCGGCGATCTCGAGTTGATTGACTGAGGGGTCCTCGCGGGAATGGTCGTCTCCGACCGCCGCAATCGAAATCGCCTCGCGCATAGTGCGTGTTGGAAGAGTGACGGTATCCGATCGTAAATCAATATTAGACTGCACTGTCCCTCTATTCTCCGGATAATTTAAAGATTATCAGAACTTCTGTTGAGCATCAGCTAGGTGTTTTTTTCCCACAAAGTCTCGTAGCCAATTTCGCCACGAATCATTGCCTTGAGTTCGAGAAGTTCGCATCGGGCAATTTGTATTTTAAGTTCTTCTACTATCTTTTCACCTGAACTACCTGTGACCGACATTATTCGCTCGGTTATGTGATCCCAGAGACCGAATCGTACTAGTTCGTTATAGGAGTGAGGCCAGGGAACGACCATAATTCTCTCGGGGAGAGCTACTTCCGGCCTGATCTCTCTTAATTCCTTATATCGCTCTTCTGGAGACGATACAGGGTCAACCATCTTGACTAGTGGTTCCCCATCATCCCCTACCCGCATATCGAGAAGTAGTCGCTCTTCGAAATTTTGAAATCGGACTATCAGGACATCCTCGTCTTTAATGGCTTGGATAAGTTCATCAAGGTCGAGTCCGTCCACATCATCTCCCATAATTGCCTCTCAATTATTCTACCGGTTCCCAAGGCGATATGTTCTATCAAGGAACGGCAATCTCAGTAAGTTCAAACTATGCAATCCGAAGATAAGAATCACAAAGCCAATCGGCCTCAGTATCCAGTCAATTCGCGACAGGAATGTGTTGCCTACCCAACCAACAGACGCACCCATCATTGCGAAGACCATTGCAAATGTTGCCACGAAGACGACAGTATTGCGTATGAGTCTGCCGTTAATCTTTCGACGCTCTTCCATAGGTTGTGGGTAGTTATCACCAAGCTGCAACAAGAAAATGGGGACCAATGGCAACACGCATGGGGACAAAAATGCCATGACGCCGGCGGCAAATGATATAAGTATCCCGAGGATACCTCCGTCGACAGAATCGCGGAAATTACCTTCATATCCCTCCACTGCCGGTAGAACCCCTCCTAGGGAGGCAAGCCTCGTACTTACCTGCAGTAACTGGTCGGAGCCCCCAATTAATATCAATAGCCCAAATGTAACTAACCCGAGACCCGTGATTACTCTAAGAATCCGAAAGATTATCGGCGAATGATTGATACGCGATTCAAGAATATTAGCCAGAAGAGCCAGCACAATAAACCAAACCCCTATGCCCATTCCGAAACTAAATAAAAGTAGCGCTCCGGTCGCAGCATCCTCAGAATTAGCCGCCAACGTCAAGATCAGGCCTAGAATAGGACCTATACATGGAGTCCAACCCAAGGCGATTGAGCCACCGAGGGAAACCGATTTAAGCAATCCTGAGCTATCTGAGGTCAGCATTTGTGTTTGCATCGATCCCCATTAATCAGCATCATCTGTAGAGAGACCCAACATTTTCGCCCGATTGAGGTCGTATCTCTTCTTCGCATTTGCTTCGCGGTTTAGAAGCCCTTTCACTTTATCAGGTGTCAAGGTGGCTTCCTCAAAGAAAAATGCGTGGACTGCCTCTAGCTGACGTAGCCATGCCCCGTAGGAATCCATATATTCTTGATGCATTTCTTCAGAAACTCTCATTACATTTGCTCCCACGTCACACAGATTTTGATAAATCTATTGTAGACTCTTGCTGAAATGAACTTAAGTAAGGCAGGCGACCGCATGGATAAGAAACCCGTTACATTCATCACAGGGGCAAGCAGAGGCATTGGTAAGCAATTAGCTGTGGATTATGCGGCAGCCGGATACAACCTCGTTCTGGTCGCTCGTTCCACCGCTGACTCTCCTACGAAACTTCCTGGTACGGTAGACGAAACTGCGGCTATGGCGCGTGAACATGGTGCCAATGTCATAACCATCGGAGCTAACTTGAATAGTGCAGAAGAATGTGAAGGCGCAGCTCAGACGGCCATCGAACATTTCGGCGGAGTGGATGTCCTCATTAACAACGCTGCTATTGCACCTGTTGGCAATACTCTCGATGCTGGAATGAAATTGTGGCGCTTGGCGATGGAGATTAACGTCAATGCCCCACTGATACTGATGCAGGCCCTTTGCCCTGGCATGATAGAACGCGGCTATGGTCGTGTGATCAATATTTCGTCTGGCGCTTCCGTAAATCCTGAAATGGGCCGAGTCTCTTATACCACTACAAAGCGCGCGCTCGAAGCTATGTCGGAATCACTGGCGTCTGAACTCTCTGACACCGGTGTGACGATTAACGCAATCCGACTGGATCTTTCTGTGTGGAGTGAAGGTTACGTATTCACCCTTGGCGACAGGGCTAAAGAAATGGATTTCGAAGATCCCATAGTGATGACCGACGCGTGTATGTGGATCACGGAGCAAGATAAGTCGTATACAGGTAAAGTCGTGACCATTGCTGACCTCCGAGAGCTAAATGCTGTCCGTGGGAAGACGTCATATCAGCAATAAAATCAAGAAGTAATCAATAAAGCCCTTCAACGACGCGAAAATCTCTGACGACCCCATCGTCTAGGGCCTCCAATGCTTCTTGGTAAGGTGCACTATCGTAGAGCGCCTTTGCGGCTTCATAGGTCTCGAATTCTATAAGTACGGTTCGCTCAGCAAGCCCTGCTTCATAGGCCTCTACCTGACCGCCACGCGCCAAAAATTTGCCACCTGCAGCCTCAACAGCTGGGCCTGCCAGTTTCGCATATGCTGCCAGCTTGCCGGGATCTTTTATTTCACGATATAAGGAGAGAAGATATCCCTTTGCCATAATGTTACCCTTCAAATATTTGGAAATCCCGACGGAAATATTCCGTGGAATTCCGCTGAGTCTACTACATTGACCCTTGGCAAAGAAGAATCACTTTAATTTTCATAGCCCATATGCAGGTCGTATGAATGGTGATTCTTGATCTTTCGAAGTTTCCTTAGTATGGATAGTTCTTTTACAGTTAGCGATTTGAGATTCTTGGGAATATTTCACACCTCGCTATCGAATCATCCGGTCCAATCTACGTGGTTCAGCAAAATATAGCGCATATAAAAATTCTCATAACAGTGGTGTGTCGGAAGTTAATTTCCGGTATTTATGCGGTAATATTAGATTGTTACAAATGAGGGGTAAGGATTTGAAAGGAGTAAGAGTCCATGAAATTAATAAATAAATTTTGTTTGCTCTTGATCTCGGTAATGCTGGCCGTTTTCACAATTGGATGTGGTGTGCTCGGCGGAAGTGAGACCGTTAAGATAGGGCTCCTCAGTCCTCAAACTGGTCCGATCGCACAGTACGCGCCCGGGTTTGAGGATGCTGGGAAAGTGGCTATAGCTGAGCTCAATGCGCAATATGACGGGGATTACACGTTTGAGTTGATTATTGGTGATTCAGGATGTGATGGTACGCAAGCTGCAACTGCTGCACAAACACTGATCGACAGTGGAGTAAAAGCGATTGTTGGTGCGGCCTGTTCAGGTGCGACGCTTGGTGCAATCGCCGTGACAGCCCCTGCAGGAGTGCCGATGATATCTTACGCAAGTACATCACCAGCGATTTCCGGAGCTGATGACAACGGGCACCTTTTCCGAGTTGTTCCTAGCGATGCTCAACAGGCTGTTGCCTTGGCGGCGGTCGCCTCTGCATCAGGGGCAAGTAAGCCTGCAGTCTTGTATATGACTAATGATTACGGAGCAGGGCTTGGTGATAATTTTGCGTCAAACTGGTCCGGCGATGTGTGTGTCCAGGTGGGATATGACCCAGCGGAAGGTTCTTACGATGCATCTACCTTGGCTCAGTCTGTAATTGATGGTGGATGTGATTCTGTTTTGCTGATGTCCTACGCGACTGATGGAGCGGCCATTATGGAAGCACTCTCAGCACAGGGATTCAGTGGTCAAGTGATTGGGGCTGACGGTATAGCTGATGCTGCATTTACTGAATCATTTACCGACGCGTCAGCAGTTGGTGGGCTCATCGCAACAAGGCCACGGCCAGGTGAAGAGTCTAGTGCCAAATCAAGTTTCGAAGCAGCATATGCTGCTGCGGGCGGTGCCGACGGGGCTATATACACCGGGGAGACGTATGATGCGATCAAACTAGTAGCGGCCGCAGTCGTCTCTGACCCTGATGGCAACTTGGTGAATGCTATAAACAAAACTGGCGTTAATTATGCTGGTGCGAGTGGTACTCACACATTCGATGCAAATGGTGATGTCCTAGGTACTGGGTACGAGGTTTGCCAGTTTGATGGCAAACCTCGTACCCAGTACCTAGGACATCACCATTTGCATCGAATG
>DEAP01000075.1 GCA_002348225.1 Dehalococcoidia bacterium UBA2979 | reverse complement strand
TCTTATTTCAATTCCCTGTTCGTCATCGAAACATTCATCAATTCTTTCTTGACCTTCGTATGTCCACTCGCAGAACTCTCTTGCAACTACATCTGCAGCTTCAATGTCAGTGCCAATAATAAAAACCTTTAGAGGACCATAATTGCCTAAATATTCTTGAGCTTTAGTTATTCCAGCTTGTACGACCTGCAGTGATTCTTCATCTAAATCAGAAGTCATAACATAAGTGGGACTTATATTTGTAGGCTTATTCCAGCCTGCTTTAACTAAACGATCAGTATCGTCACACGCGATACTCATTAGTAAAGCCAATAATCCTAAAATGAGAAACAATTGAAGTTGCGATGTTTTTAGCATGTCTATTTAAAATAGGGGTTTTTATCGTAATTGACACATCTCGGCACCATTAAAGGCAGCAGGCCAGAACTCCGACCAGATGGGGCCAATCTACCTAAGTACTGGTGTTTATTGTTGGACAGGTCTGCTACTGTTTCCCTTGAAACATAGGGACTATCGGACATTGCTGGGTATGCTTCAGGTAATACCCTGACATTCTATTTAGTAAAGGACCGGAATTATGAACACGACTGATGAAAATCTACAACCAGCTTATATGTCTGTGCTCAATCATGTTGCAACCGTCACGATAAACCGACCGGAAGCAATGAATGCTATTGACCCAGAGACATCAGAGCGCCTATCCGGTTTTTGGAAGGAAATTCGTGACAATGACGATATCTGGGTAGCAGTAGTAACTGGTACTGGAGGAAAGGCCTTCTGTGCCGGTGCAGATCTGAAGAAAGCCATACCACGCGGACAGACTGATAATCCTTCTCAGCCATTCAAAAGTCAAGGAATTCCCAGTCTCGATGATGGGTTTGAATTATGGAAACCAGTCATCGCTGCAGTCGACGGATATTGTCTCGGTGCAGGGATGACACTTCTATCAGCATGCGATATCCGAATTGCGTCTACCACCTCATCATTTGGGTTACCAGAAGTCAAACGCGGAATTGTGCCCACTCTCGGTGCAACACAGCGGTTTCCGAGACAACTCCCGTGGTCGACAGCCCTGGAAATGCTATTACTTGGAGATATGTTTGGAGCGGAGGATGCCCTCCGATATGGATTAATTAACCAAGTCGTTGATTCTTCTGAGGTCATGGCCACCGCAATGAATTATGCAACGAGACTCACTACAGAGGTGGCTCCATTAACGACACGAGCCATAAAGGAGGCGGCGATACGGAGTCAATCTCTTTCACTAGAAGAGGGAATCCGCCTAGAGCGCCTACTCTCGAATCACGTCAATCGGACAGATGATGCCAAAGAAGGACCTCGGGCCTTCGCTGAGAAGCGCCCCCCTGCTTACAGAGCCCAGTGAAATTTAGACAGCTGACAGCCATTCCACGCATGGGTCAACAAATACTTGCATACTTTTGTATCGCAGTAAGTCTTCGGGAAGCGCCTTAATCGCTCCTGAAAGGTCTTCAGCAACATCGGACTCCGTAATCACATCTTCGAGCCTATGCATATGAGTGCGAATGCCAAATACGACTGCTCCACTCGATGGCAGTTTTCGAAATGTTTGGCGCTCTACCCGTAGCCAGATTTTACTGCCGACATTACTCGCGGTGATCTCGGTCGATTTCTCCTGTTCAAATTTTCCGTGCAACCTGAATAGGTCTTGGTACCGCGTAAGTGACCAATTCAATCGAGAGACTAATCTCTCGGGCTTAAGGCTATAAAACAATCTATCGACCTGATCGCTGAGGCTTGTGTCATAACCAGGCACACGTTCGTGAATTCCAATTGTTCCTCGTTGTATCATCTCGATCAAAGACCATCCAGCCGGAAAAGCCAGCGATCCTGCTTTCAGTCTCCAAGCAAATTCTTCATACATTGACGAGGATTGATCTCCGGGAAACATAAGCAACAAATCTTCGGTAACTAACCTGGATGCGACCTCAAGCGGATGTCCCTTGCCACCCAAATTCACATAGTCTTGCCAATTTTCCACTCCGCCAGGAGGGATTAAACCGTTGGCTATGCCACGCGTATACAGATCCGGGGCATGAGAGAGTAAATATGTAACCACACAATCAAAAACCTCAGAAGAGGCATGGTTTGCCTCTTCCGTCGACTGAAATACCTCGCTTCTTCGCTCTGCAAATAGCTTCGCCTTTTCCTGCAGTTGATGATTTGTATCAGAAGAAGGATCCGTTTCAAACCAGTCTTCCTCTTCAATCCGATCAAGGTCGAGAGACATCTTAAAATCACCAGGTTTAAAGGGAAGATGTGTAGGCATTGATATTCCCTCTACTACATTCGATTAGCCAGTGAGCTGAATGCCGATTTACCAAAGAATATAGCAAAGATAGCCTCCGCAAAAAGAGTCAAAGATACAATCAGTGTCCCCACGATCACTCCATTTATGCTCGGGAGATACATCGAAAGGGAAACAAGGATGATTAATAGGAACAGTCGGCCAATGTTGATGTAGACAATACCTCGGGGCTGCTTGTTTGCCATCAGTGCGGCTGCATAAAGCTGTTCAATGGCTAGCCAAGGTGGTAGTAAGACTAATATCCAGAT
>DEAP01000096.1 GCA_002348225.1 Dehalococcoidia bacterium UBA2979 | reverse complement strand
ATATCAAATGTGGTGGATAAATGGTGAGAGTAGGTCTCAAAATCGATCTGGCCTTTCTCATGCGATTCGTACGGTTTGTCGATAGACCAGTGAGTGTGAAATATATTCAGAGGCGTGGATGAGACCTCGCTCCAATACTTAAATACACGCCTGAAATCGACACCCAGGACAACATTACCCAAGTCCAGTAGAACAGCCTTGATTTCCAAGGGAATTAGTAACCCGCTTGGCCTGCCGATATTGTCGATAGGTAGTCGTCGTCTAAGTCGGAGTAAGTTTCTTCGCCATTTTTCATGACATAAACAGGGTCTGTAAATTGATCTTTATCGTAGCCTTGTTCTCTCAGATCTCCTTTTAACATTTTGAAGGTTCCTGTTACCTCGATGTCACTTTGTATCCTCAAGAAGATCGGCACTGCATATTTTGGTAATTCGCTATTAACGAAGTTTGAAAATTCGTTTAAATCTAGATCAGCTACATCATCATTCAATGTAATGGCTGCCATTCCGGCGCGGCCATCAGCGCCAGGGATTTCGACTCCGTAGATGTTGCAGAATTTGATTTGATGGAATGCATTAATTATTTCTCCTACCTCATTTGTTGAGACATTCTCGGATTTCCATCGAAAGGTATCGCCTACTCGGTCCACGAATTGATAGTGCGGGTACCCGAGGGTGAAGCCGACGTCTACCGTTTTCATCAAATCACCAGTATTAAACCAGGCATCTCCCTCTTCGATCGCATTTCGTATGATTTTTCCTTCGGTTGCACTCGAGTCTGTATAACCCTCAAAAACAGCTTCGTCGGTGATCTTGCCTAGCAGTAGGCCTGGCTCTCCGGGCTCGGCTTCTATGCAAAGATTCGAGCTATTTCTAATTATTTCATCATTGTGGACGTCGTATTTCACGAGAACATGCTCTATTGAAGTCATCCCAACCGTACAGTCCTTGTTAAGCAGGTTCGCAAAAGCGATATTGCCTTCGGATGAACCGTAAAGCTCACAGACACGCTTTATTCCATATCGATTTTTGAAGTCCATCCAAACGTCTGGTCTCATGCCGTTTCCCATCATGGATCTGAGAGGATTATTTTTGTCGGTGGGAGTTGATTGTGAGTTCGTTAGATATCTGCACAATTCACCGATGTAAACTAGGCAAGTGCAGTTATTCTCGCGGACTTCATCTAAAAAATTGCTAGCTGAAAACTTTCGTCTGATAAACATGCCGGCACCAGAGTGAAATGCCGACCCGGCCCCAATCAACAGGCCGGTTGTATGATAAAGAGGTAGACAAAGATATAGGGTATCGTCTGGCGTGCATTTCAGGCCGGCGACAGCTGCGAGTGCAGCGCTGGACATGTATCTTCGGTTTGACATGATGGCGGCTTTTGGCAGACCGGTTGTACCCGAAGTAAAAATATAGAGAGCCGTTTCTCCTAACGTTCTTTCCTCAGTGTCAGTAGGATTAGAAGTTTCTTGTGATTCAGCCAATTCGCTAACGTCAATTGCCCAATTCGGTGAGCTCGATCGGCCTTGATCCCTAACGAAAAGAAAATCCTGACCGTCTTTCAGATCGAGTTCATCTTTGACTCCGGATAGGGGCTCTGATCTTTCCTCACCCACGATACACTTCTTTGATTTTGTGACTGAGATGCAGTGAGCGAGTGGCTTGCCTGATAAATTGGTATTAATTAGAGCTGCAGTGACCCCTAGTTTATTTAGCGCGATTACCATTGCTAGAAATTCAATGCGATTCTCCATGAAGACGCTTGCAGTATCGCCCGCGCGTAGACCCTGATTTTTGAGGGAGTGCGCGAATTGGTTTGATAGTGAATTGAACTCCGACCAGTTAACTGTTCTGCCCTCAAAGGTAATAGCCCTGGATTGTCCATATAACTCCGCGTTTCTTTCTACTTGAGCCCCTAAGCAGTCTTTTTCTTCGAGTGGCCTGAGCTGCATGCCCTTTTTCAATTTCAGCAGAGTAGGCAATTGAGCAAGTGTGGTTACGGTGTCTACTATTCCCATTGGCAAATTCCTAGTCAGTGGTTAAAAACAGATAGCGTCCAGATTATGCCTGAATGACATTCTATGTTTTAACTATTTGTTATATCGATTTTAAGGTTAGCTTGATGTTAGATTAAAGTGAATTAGGTGGGAGGAAACAGATGAACCAATGGAGTATCGGGAAGGTCAATGTGACCCGGGTGGTGGAGATGCAGGTTGCGGGTGGAACGAAATTCATCTTGCCTGATGCCACCAGAGAGGCTTGTTTGCCGATAGAGTGGATGCAGCCCCATTTTATGGATGAGGCTGGTAATTTGATCATGAGTATCCATGCGCTGGTTATCGACGATGGAGAGAAACGCATTGTGGTAGATACCTGCATTGGAAATGATAAACAGCGCAATATTCCCTCATGGACGAATCTGCAAACTGATTTTTTAAAGGACTTGGAGCAGGCGGGATATCCGCGTGAGTCGATTGATATGGTGATGTGCACTCACTTGCATGTAGACCATGTAGGGTGGAATACCATGCTGGTGGATGGTCGATGGATTCCAACGTTTCCCAACGCGCGCTATCTGATGGCTGAAAAAGAGTGGAGGTATTGGAATTCTCATGCGGAAGAAGAGGCCTATGGGCCAGTCATAGAGGATTCGGTGCGACCCATAGTGGAGTCTGGATTAGCTGAATTTGTGGAAGAAGATCACCAGCTCACCTCGGAGGTGCGATTAATATCAACCCCAGGCCATACACCTGGGCATGTAAGCGTGTTAATAGAAAGTGAAGGATCACGGGCACTAATTACGGGCGATTGTATTCATCATCCTGTTCAGATGACGAGAACGGACTGGTGCAGTTCCGCAGATTTTGATCAGGACCAGGGCCAGGCGACACGAGAAAGCCTTTTGAAGCGCTATGTCGATTCAGATGTGTTGGTTATTGGGACTCATTTCGCGACACCCACTGCAGGATACATCAAGTCTCTAGAAGAAGGTGCTTACTGGCTCGATGTCGGTTGATCGTATTGCATGCGATTCAATTGGCGTTGCATGGCATCCCACTGTTGGTAAAGGAAGGTCTTTTTATCTTCTGGGATTTGAGCAAAAGGCACTCTCCAGAAATGCATAAGAATTGTTTGGTTAAGCCACGAGCCGTTGATTAAGTCCTCTAGATTTGCGGAACCTTCAAACCCCAAGTGGGCCATGAATACGACATCTTTGCCTGCATTGGTCTCCAAGAGCGTGAGAGGTCCTCCTGTTCTTGGTGGCAGAAGGCTTGGCCAGCGTTCTAGTAGTGAGTTCATCGTGGGGTTTTTTCGTCGGATTGAGTCTCGTTTCGATTGAGAACTTCTGGTCCCTTCCGGGTATATGAGCAAGGACTCTCCATCCGGCGTATTTTCCAAAAGCGTGACTATCGAATTCAGCTCTCGGCTAGTATCTTGGCCGGAACGGTCGATAAAGAGATTCGGTAGTCTGTTTCCTGCAATGTCTAGGCAGGGAAGCATCAGTAATTCTTTTTTCAGGATGTACCTCAATCCTTCATTTCGTTTTTGGCCAAAGAAAACAATTGGTAGGACTGTATCTCCCAAGCTTGTGTGTCGCGGCATGAGTATCGCGCTTGGTCCACAGATGCTTTCTTCACCAGATACCTGAAATTCAAGTTTGTAAATTGATTTCCCTAATTTGAGTAGACCCGAGCTCCACCAGTTTTGTATGTTTTTTGTTTTGATGAGAAAGTCCTTTTCTTTTCGATCTATGAGCCAGTTTTTAGTAAGTGCGAGAACTCCCATACATTCAAAAAAAAGGTATCCGTAGAAAAATAGCAGTGCGTGTATTAGGCTCGAGTAACGACTGATTTTGGATATTAGGAAAACTGCTGGAATTAAGAATGGTGATAGGGGTAAAAAGATCAGGGTTAGGAGTACTAAGACTGAAATAGAGGTTAGTCGTCTTTGAAATGTCTTGAATTGACTAATATTCATGTTGGAGAGTTCTGCATTTTGATCTATCCAAAATGTTTCAGAAGACAGCGCTCCTAAAATGTCAAAGCGCATTATACTAAGGGAAGTTAAGGGCTTGAATAGAGATAAATGCCGCAATTAAAGCATTCAGAAAAAATAACGCTAAGCCTGGAAGATCTAGAGCGGGGCCTACAGTTTGCTAAAAACACTTTGCGACTGGCAGGAAAAGAGATCCTGCCCCTGTTTCGTAGCAACCTGGACAGTGAAAACAAAATAAGCGAGGGCTACGATCCTGTAACTTTGGCTGATAAAAAATCAGAGGCGTTGATCCGCGAAGAAATTGGCAAGCATTATCCACAGCATGGGGTATTTGGCGAGGAGGAGGGCTATACCGAGGGTAATGGATTGACCTGGGTAATTGACCCGATAGATGGTACTCGAGGGTTTATGGCCGGAATGTTGCACTGGGGAATGCTTTTAGCGCTTTTCGATGGCGAGACACCTGTTTTGGGGGTCGCTTATCAACCTTACAGCGAAGAGTTGTTTTATGGTTTTTCTAATAGCAGTTGGCTTCAAAGGGCTGATGAGAAGGAGATTTTGTTGAAGACCAGCTCCTGTGTTGATTTGGAATTAGCTTTCCTAGGTAGTACCGATGAGTCTCTGTTTGATGGAGCTCTCAAGGAGAAATTTAGCAAACTCAGAAACACAGTCAGAGTTTGTCGACTAGGTGGTGATTGTTATTCCTACTGCGCGTTAGCCATGGGAGGTCTAGACGTAGCGATTGATCCAGATCTAAAACCTTATGACATTCAAGCGCTGATACCCATAATTAAAGGAGCTGGTGGAGAAATAACGACCTTTGATGGCGGAAATCCAAGTATGGGAGGCAACGTAATCGCTAGCGCTAATCTGACGCTTCATCGGCAAGTGTTGGAAGTGCTGAACAATTAACAAAAGGCTCAGGAATTCAGGAACAAAAAGGCTACCGTGATTTCTGTGCGGGGTGAAGATCTATCTTCAGAGCTAGATTATTCTCGATCTCCTCTCGACTATATAATAATGGGAAGCTCTGATCCTTCGCCCAGCCCTCTAAGAGGTTGTCGTAAAAAATCGATTTTGGGTCTCCAGATTGACCGGGAGCATTAGTCATCGTGGAGTTGTCCCAGCTACCAACATCGATAACCATTCTAAAAGATGCTCCGCTACGAACATTAAAATCAAGCGCGGAGAACCCGGTATTATTGGCAGTGTTTGCGCTTCCCCCTCGAGGATAAGGCTTGATTTCTAGATTTTGCTTGGTGGAATGATCCGCTATCCCGTACAAGGGATGTGAGAACTTTATTTGATGCAGATCTCCCCAGTTCCAAGTTGCTGGATTCTCGCCGAGTAATTCCTTGAGTTCGCTTATCGCCAGAGGAAGAGTCTCGTAGGCTATTGTTTTCCCTCTTTCAGTATCCAATAAATCAAGAACAGTCAAAGAATCTATTTCAGAAAAGCCTACCGGTCTCTGAAGATAGGGGTCTATTAATACTTTTATGTTGGGAATGAGGTGTTTGTAGTACCAAACTGCCCATAGAGCCGCCGAAGAGGAATCTGGAGATAAATCAAAATCCCAGTCGTCTAACAGATTTTGGTCATATTCTGAGATGCGGGGCAATTTGCTAACGACCTGTCTAGCCAACACGGATTTGTAGTCCCTTTGAAGGTTTACCGAATCCTCTAGCGAATGGTTGGCGTCGTCTTCTAGCGCCTCCATTATCCTTAAATATCGCCAAGGAGCAGACCATTC
>DEAP01000116.1:6437-7841 GCA_002348225.1 Dehalococcoidia bacterium UBA2979 | reverse complement strand
GACACGATCATTCAGCATGCTCATGGCAGGGTTTATAGCCAATGGATTTGCAATGACAAGTCTGCTAACTCTGGCCTTTTCTTATTTCGAACACGAATACGGACTTACAAAAGGGGCCGCAGGCCTGACGATTACCACACTGACAGTTTCCTCGATTTTTGGACGGATTGTTCTCGGCTTTCAAGGTGATCGTTATGAACCGGTCAAGTTGTTAGGTCTGTGCGCCATAATACTCACCCTTGGGCTGCCTCTGTTGTCAGTGGGGATTCTGTTTGCTGATGGTTCGGGAGTTTGGATTGCCTTTGTCGGACTAGTAATCAGTGCCATTGGGTTCGGTGGATCAGTGCCACTTCGCTCACTCGTCATCGCCGATTTCTACGGCACGGCATCTTTCGGCAGGTTGATGGGGACTGAGCGATTTATTTCAACAATCGGAGGTACGGTCGGTCCTATCCTTATTGGTGTATCTCTAGATCTGACAGATCACTACACCTGGGGTTGGTTCTTGGCTGCTGCTGTGGGTGGGCTTTCTATCCCGTTATATTTTTCCTCAAGAAAACCTCAGGCACTCATCGACGAATACAAAGCAAAAGCCCTGGATGAGCAACAGCAGCAAGGCTAGCCAAAGAGCGGACCACCGGCGTCGATGAGTTCACCTTCGACGGAGAATACTGTAGGTCTTTCTTCGCAGTAGACTTCACTTTCGCATTTGTTAAAAGAGAATACTGGTTTTTCATCTTGCTTCTCATAATGAATGTGCCAGGTACCCAAAACATTGTTTTCACGGCGACCTTTTTCGATTTCCTGTTGCAAAATTTCAACTAGTGCTTCAAGTTGTTTCAGACCCATAATTCGCTTCTACCTTAATCAATCGTAACTAATGTTCTACCTATACTGATTTCTATTCTAAGTATATATTGAATGTCAGAGAAAGTGCGCGTATTCACCGTGTGCCACGTGCAAATAAGGTTGCCGATTAAAACTAATGAACCCTCGCGAACTAACTATAGCCATTGCGATTTTCTTTTTGTTCACTATCGTGTATGCCACAGCAATTGATATACGAGCCACTTACAGCGCGTCGATAACTGCCGATGAGCCGTTCTATCTTATGACTACGAAGAGTTTGATTAGTGATGGAGACTTAGACCTCCGTAACCAGTATGCTAGCGAGGATTATCGTGAGTTCTTTGACCATGATGACGGATTATGGACCCAGTCTGTACCACTCGAAGATGGCAGATTACTCAGTCCCCACAATACTGCTCTCCCAATCTATTTGATACCCGGATTTATTTTTGGAGGTCTTCTTGGTACTCAAATCCAGATGGTCTTAACAGCCAGTTTAACGTGGTCGCTCGCTTTTTTATTATCGGCTCGAGTCAGCAGGTCGCTATTATTTGG
>DEAP01000116.1:0-6133 GCA_002348225.1 Dehalococcoidia bacterium UBA2979 | reverse complement strand
GTCGCTATTATTTGGCGCCGTGGGTACGCTGGTGATTGGCCTGTCATCTACGGCGATTATCTATGGATCAGAGATTTATCCTGAGATGCCAGCCGCACTGGTGATATTGATATGTCTTTTGTATATACGGGAACGGCAGATAGGGTCATTTTTAGAGGTCATACCGTTGGTGATATTGATCAGTTTATTGCCTTGGCTTGGTACCAAGTATGCAATTTTAGGAGTCGTATTGGCTTGTTATGCTCTGTCAAGGCTCCAGAGACGGCAACAGTATCAGCTAATTAGCATGCTCTTTCTTTCGGGAATTTATTATGTATGGTTTCACTTGACCACCTTTGATGGTTTAACCCCGTACAACGTTAATAAGGTCTACTACAACAATTCTACCGTACGGATATTTGGCTTTCACATAAATGTTGTTGACAGGTTTTATCGCCTGTGGGGACTGTTTCTTGACCGAAGATTCGGAATGTTACATTGGCAACCGATCATCGCACTCGCAGTGCCGGGCCTTTTTATGCTGAGAAATTGGGGACAAGAAGGCAGAGCGATAGCACTTCTAGTACTAACACAATGGTTGGTCGCTTGTTTCGTAGCTATCACTATGATGGGCTACTGGTTTCCTGGCCGGACCATCGTGACTATATTTCCGTTGCTGCCTGTAGCTGTCGCAATTCTATGCACGAAATACTCAACAAATCGATTTTTTTGGTTTGCGGGTGCGCTTTTGTCTGTATACGGGTTTGTTATCAGCGTGTTTTTGATTTGGGCCGGTCGCGGAGGAGTGACCGGAGTAAGAGAAATCGTTGTCGCATATAATCCGTATGAGTTGAGCAATCCTTTGTTTCAGACAGTAGGGAAGGTCCTGCCTCAATACACGGAATGGACTGCTGAGACGTGGAGTCTCACTATTGCTTGGCTGCTTCTAATTACCCTTATCTCGGTGTATTTGGGCAGAGATACTATTCGTCGTGATTATCTTCGGGCTTGGAAGTTTCGAAGGCACTCTTGAAAATTGAAGGAATAGGTACGTTCTCATTGCGCTTTTTATAAACAACTGATTCTCTAAAGACGGGTAGCTTCAGCGATGCCGCTATAGGGAGAGCGACCTCTGTTGGTAAAGGCAACTCAACTATACCCTCTGGAAATTCAGCACGCAGGATACTCTGTATGTGTTCACCATGTCCGGTCATTTGTATACCCACCAGTTCAACACTCGCCTCGCAAGATAAATTAAACATAGTATGTATCGCCTCGAGGGTGAGGTTAGGCAGTCCATTTAGCGCGGCAAGTACGGCTTGTCCGGTTTCAGTGCTTACATGTTGACTTATTGTAATTTTTTCATTTTCAGATGTGAGTAGAACTGCCATGTGTTTTTTACTCTGACAAAGATCCACGCCAGTGACCCTGAGAAAATGACCATTCATCATGAGATTCCTTTCATTCTATGTGTCTTGTTTGCGCTGATCACCGCTTCCATGATCTCCATCTGCATACCGACTGAACGGGCAGAGGCCACGACAGCATCTGTATCTTTTGGGAGGCATTTGCCTCCGAATCCTCTCTCGGGGGTAACGATCGTGTGACTTGCACCGACCCGCTCGTCTAGGAGCCATAGTGAACGTACTTCTTCAAAATCAGCCTCGAGATAGCTGCAGAGGTCATAGAATTCATTCACGAATCCCACCTTGGTAGCAAGGAAAGAATTTTCCATATATTTTACAATTTCGGCAGTTTTGGGAGATGTTTTTTTGACCGTGGGAGTAGCTCCCAGGTCTCTATATGACTCTTCGAATAGAGCTGAAACAGCATCAAGAGATGTTCCGTATCCACCAAAAAACAGGAAGTTTCGGTTTTTTGGATTGCGGAGTGGATGTTCGTCAGTCTCGCCGGCATATTCCGGCGCGAAAACGATATCTTTTCGATAAGTAGAGATTAGCCTGTCTGTCGTTCCGATTGCCACTGTACTGGTACAGATAATTGCTGTCCGAGGATCTGACTTGCAGATGACTTCTTCTACGATGGAAGTGTCACAGGACCCGTCTTCTGCTGTTGGGGTAGGGACGCACACGATGACAAAGTCAGTATCTCGCAGAGTGGCCGCGTTTGTGTGTCCGAGCGCAGGGTCATAAATGTCGATGTCGTGGAGATTTTGGAAGACTCCTTCGATATAGTGTCCAATCGAACCGTGCCCCGCGATTGTTATTTTCATATTCCAGTCCCTGACTATTGCGCTACCTGAGTGCGCCCACTTTCTTGAGGAGGTTGACCGTACCTTGCAGGTCGTCGATTTTTGTCAGATCGATATTGGCTGGCTTGAGCTCAGCAATCGAACTGACTCCTCCTTGATTACTTTCTACCCCATCGATAAGTGCGTATTCCGAATTCTCTTTCACAAAGAACATCTGTGCCGCTGGCGATAGTAAAAAGTCGATAAGTTTTTGTGCCTGATCTTTATTTTGCGAGGACTTTGTTATACCGGCACCCGCCACGTTAATCATTGCCCCAATATCGTCCGACATGTAGTGATTTCTTGCTTTGAAGCCTTCACCTTCTTCTTTTAAGAAATTATTTAGGTAGTAGTGATTGACAAAACCTGCATCAACTTCACCACGTGCGGCGGCGGCCACAATGGTGATGTTGTTGGGGTACGTTTGGATGTCATTTTCTATCATATCCAATAGCCATTGTTCGGCGACATCTTCTCCATGCATAACACGGAAGGCAGTTACCCACGATTGGAACGAAGCATTTCTGGGAGCCCAGGCGAGGCGTCCCTTCCAGCTGGGATCGGTGTAATCAAACACTGTATCGGGCAACATCTCAGGTGACAGAGCATCAGTATTGTAGACAATGACTCTTGCTCGACCCGAGAGTCCGACCCATTTATTTTCTGCTGATTTGTAGTCTGATGACACTTTTTCAAGTATGTCAGAGTCGATTTCCTGAAGGAGATTACTCATCTGAAGTGCTCCCAAGGCGCCCGCATCCTGGGAGATGAAGACGTCAGCCGGTGTTTTATCACCTTCCTCCAAAAGGAGAGTTGCGATCGTCGGAGTCGTCCCGTATCGAACCGCGATAGATACACCAGTGTCTTCAGCGTATCTCTCAAGGATCGGCCCAATTAATTTTTTGCTTCGTCCTGAGTACACAGTGAGTGTGTCATCAGAATCGACGAGGGAACAGGCTGCAAAAGGTAGTAGAAGCACAACCAGTAAGGTTGCTATGGCCGCTTTTATTACGTTGGTTGAGATATTTATTGAATGCACTATGAACTCCATTATGATTGATGTTTAAAGATGTTCGAATTATTACTATAGACATAAATTTGAAGTTAGTCTAGGCTAATTTGTCGGAAGCAAAATTACGGGGTGTTGTAGATTCAAATGTTTCATGTGTTAAGAAATCGGTTAGTGGTAGGGTTCCTCACAGGCACTCTTGCCATTTATTTGTTGGCCCAGGCAGTCGATGGTCAGCGCTTAATCGATATATTTGCAGAGTCACTAACTCGTTTCGATCTGCTACTGCTGATGTTCGGCCTGTACCTTTTGGCGTTTATGGTTCGAACATTCTGTTGGTGGTACATCACAGAGATGAGAAGCGTTACTTCAGGGGCCAAATTGTTTGGTGTTGTTAACGCATCTCTCGTGCTCAACCATATCCTTCCGTTCAAGGCTGGTGAGGTGGCTCGCCCGATCCTCGCTACAAGATCAGGGATGTCAGCATCTCAGGCGGTCGCGTCGAGCCTCGTTAGTAGGTCTATTGATTTTCTTACAGTGGTTGTATTGGCCTGTTTCATAGGACTGCATATTGATGTGAGTCAGATGTCGATATCGCGTGACATATTACTATCGGCTTTTGCTTTAGCGGGAATTCTGGTTGTCAGCACTGTACTTATTAGCCGACATTCCCGAACAAAATTAATAATTGCGGCGATAAGTAATATGATCACAGATGTTTTCTCCGAGATCGCCAGCATCCCATTTTTCAAGTTGGCTATCATCGCGATGCTCAGTCTGATGGCTTGGATGTTCGAAGGCATGATGTTATTTGGTGCTGCAAGAATCTCTGGCGTCGAATTATCGATCTACCTAGCAATTTCGGTGACAGCAATTACGATTGCGAGCCAGATTTTAAACGTCACGCCGGGCGGCATAGGGGTTTATGAGGCTGTGATGTCAGGAGCTTTAATCCTTGCTGGGATTGACCCCACGGAGGCACTGTTACTGGCTACTTT
Source organism: Dehalococcoidia bacterium UBA2979 (assembly GCA_002348225.1). Classification (GTDB taxonomy): domain Bacteria; phylum Chloroflexota; class Dehalococcoidia; order UBA2979; family UBA2979; genus UBA2979. The sequence goes on along the minus strand of DEAP01000116.1, from coordinate 1,896 downwards.
CACACACGGCCTAAAATACCTATACACCCTGCTCGTGGCTATTCCGTGTTCCGCACCTCTCTTCCTTCTCAAGGGGACTGGAAATTACGATTGGAGAGATAGTCGTGAGTTAACTAACGTAATGAGGCCGATTCGATGGATTGGATCACGTCCGACCTTACTCCTGTTAATCATGGGTGTATCGGCAGTGATCGTGAGTGGAGCGCAGTTGAGTGAACAAGTGTTCGCGCTTGTTCTTTCGTTACCACTCATAATTCTTGGCTCGTATTTCAGACCGAGTTCATCGATGCAATTGCTCTGGTGGATTATTGGGATTCCTTCGTTTGCGGTGCTGATGATGTTGGCTAGTTCACCCATTGTTTTAGGGGCTGCTCTGCTAGCTACAACTTATTTACTGAGCAGTATCGAGTTTAATTTTGATGAAGCCTCGAGACTTCGATTTAAGACAAATGTTCAGAGATTTCCACAATTGATGACATTCGGCTCTGTATTTCTCAGCTCTTCTTCTTTCCTGTCAGGATCGTCGATCTCTACATTCGCAGTGTTGGCAGTCTTAACGACAGTTCTGAGTGTTTGTCTTGCGCTTCTTATCCTACGTCAGTGGATTTCTAATTGGAAAGCAAATTTACTTCGGCGGCGACTTTCACTTCTACATCGAGGAGATGCAGGTCCCGAATCACAATTCACTTCCCCAATTGTGGTGATAGTGCCTGTCTATAACGAAGTGAAAACATTGCCGATGTTACTCCAGAAGATATCTAAAGTCATTTCGGCAGACAGCACCATTCTCGTCGTTGATGACGGCTCGACAGACAACAGCGTTGAGATCGCCAGGCAATATGGTGCGTTAGTGATTCTGCATGAGATGAATAAGGGACTTGGTGCAGCGCTTCGAACGGGAATGACTGAGGCGGCAAAACTTAAGCCATCTGCTGCCGTGTATATAGATGCAGATCTCGAATATGACCCTGCTGATATTCCCAGACTATTATTTCCCATCTTGATGGGTGAGGCTGATTATGTAATTGGATCTCGATTTAAGGGCCAGCGCAAAAATCATCCGTTATGGCGAGGGCTGGGTAACCGTGCGTTTACGTTATTAACATCGATGCTTGCAGGCCAATGGCTTTCGGATGGACAATCGGGACTCAGAGCCTTTTCCTTAGATGCGTTGGAAAAGGGAGAAATCATACACGATTACAACTACGCCCAGGTCCTGACTCTCAATTTGCTCAGGAAACATATGGTTTTGAAGGAGGTGCCTATTAGTTATAGGTACAGGGAAGAAGGGGACTCGTTTATTTCTCTTGCCTATCTGTGGCGTGTACCGCTTGGGATAGCACGAGAGTTGCTAAGTCCATAAAAAAGGCTATTGCGAGATAAGGAAGTATCTCGTTAGTAAGTGAAGATGAAGGAAGTAAAAGATAGGGAGACTTTTGTGAAGAAATTACACATGAGATGGTCGCTTATTCTTTCACTACTACTGGTCACGGCGCTGATGTTTTCAGTGGCATGTGATGGCGAAGATCGCCCCGGTGAAGTGAAGGAAATAAGTAGTTCGGGCTCGGGCTCGGGCTCGGGCTCAGGATCTGACTCAGGATCAGGATCAGGATCAGGATCAGGATCGGATTCAAATTCTGGTACTGGAGGTTCATCGGGTGAGGCGACGGCAGCATTTGGTGGTTATACCCCGGCATCAGACGTATCAAGTCATGCGAAAGTATGTCTTGATGTTGATGAGATAAACAATCTCCTGCCAAAAGATGCAGCTATTGATTACGCTGCAATCAAGGATATTTATCAGAATGGTAAGCATTCTGTAAAGTCCAGCGGTAGTGTCCGTACTATTGGTGGATTTGCTCAGTCTGAGCGTGATGAAGCGATTTGGAATGACTA
>DEAP01000060.1:10319-19887 GCA_002348225.1 Dehalococcoidia bacterium UBA2979 | reverse complement strand
AATTGAGCTGCTGAATGAGCATCTGATGAAAAAATGTGAGGATTTCTAAGTATGAAGTCACAGTCCTCATAACGAGTGACTACCCACGCCTCAAACTGACGATCCCAATGAACCGGATCCTCGCGCCGCAGCCTTGCCAAAGCCGGGTACGGATCCTTCACATATGATGGGCGTTGTGGTTTCCAGTCTGCCAAGGTTTTCCGCCGTTACAGATTAATTTGTTGGCTCTACAATAACTCCTATCAAGTGATTACAGGTAGGCAATTGAATGAGTGATGAGAATACAGTGGCCCTCGAACTCATTGAGGCACATTTCAATAAGATTGAAATCGGACAATTCGAGGAATTCGATCAAGTCATAACAGAAGAAATGGTCTCAGAATATGTGTTGGAGCATAGGATTAACTGGCCGGGCAACTACATAGGTACGGAAAATGAATTACTCGCACCACCTGGTATAGTATTTTTTCGACCAGCGGTGGGGTTTGGCCTGAAGGAACCCAATCCACCTCTTACTCGCGCAGGATTCTTTACTCGTACAGACCGAACATTCCATCAACCTGTCAGAGTTGGAGAATCAATACGTTTTAGAGGCGAGATAACTGATAAATACCTTCGGCGGGGCTACTACTACATAGTGGTAGATTGGACCGCTACTGGGGCCAACGGAGCGCTTAGTGCGAATGGTCGGGAGTGGCATACTCTCGGTTGGGCGCGCCATCCGCAGGATTGAGGGGTACACCATGACAAACGTCGGAGACCAAGTAGGAAAATCAATCGTCCACGGCCCTGTGCTGGGCACGGCGGCCGTCGGAGGATCTGCGCTAGCTACTGGTAACAGTCCAGCAGTACCAAATGTCTTTCATTTTGCACAGATGACAGAGATGCTGGTGGAGTTTTTTGGACCTCTCTGGTTTCAACATGGGCAGCTTGCAGTGCGATATCTCAAGCCCCTGAAACAGGGAGAAGAATTAACCGCCAAGGCAAATATCGTCAGTCAAAGCGATCACTACACCCAGAGGCTTGAGCTCGAAATATGGTGCGAGAATTCAGGAGGAGAACTACTTGCTTCCGGCACGGCGTCATGTCTTTGGTCATCATAATTAAACCGATGTATCTAAAAATTTCTGGTGTTCGATAGCAAACCAGAGAGCCATTCCTCCCGAGCGATCATCATAGCCATCAGCGGTAGGTCTTAGGAGATATTCCTCTAATGTGGCAAGAGGCCCAGTGCCAGCACAGGCGTTCGACACATTCCCATCTTCATCAATACATTGGGAAATCGAATCCCACGCGCGAGACAATGCCGACCCATAGTCGCCACTCAACCAACCGTTATTTATTCCCCGAGCGATAACGTAACCCAAAATACAAGTAGCAGTAAGCTCCAAGTAGGTATCCGACCGATCAATCACTTGATACCAAGATCCTGATTCATGTTGAAAACTGAGCAATGTATCAATGTGGCTCTTGTGCTTCAACACCAGATCACCAAATCGCTGGTCATTTGGGGGAAGATAGGTAAGTGCTTCCCCATATCCCAGTGCCACAAACGCATTCCCCCTACCCCAGTAGTATGGGGAAGATTCACAATGCCGCCATAGGCCAGTGTCTGGCTGTGGATGGACTGAGAGCAAATAATCAAACAGGAAATCCACATATCTTTGGTCTTGGGTTGCTTTACTGGCCCTCCCAACCATTGCGCCCGTGAAGAAAATGTCTTCCACTCTCAGGTCGGGATCGATTGGGCTATCCTCTTGCAAAAATAAGTCAGCCAATTTCAGCATGACCCCAACATAATGATCATCGCCTGTGGCTTCGGTCAATTCATCACACCACAAAAAACCAGACAGCACCGATCCGTCCTTACCAATATATGACCGTACATCGAAATCATTAATAAGCGGATCGACAATCCGCTTTACGTCAAAAGCCACATCCTCTTGGGTCCCAAGTACTTGGGCAAGCCGCAACCGTCCACTGATAGGTACTCCTCGCACATAGTTCACGGGTTCGAATGTTTTCCCGTATACATTATTTAATATCCCCGCCAATGCAATCGGTTTCATGAATTCCATTCCTTTAATCATAGATAAATTATTACCAAGGACTCTACAATATGTTCCTGATAGAATTTATCATTCACCGCGTGACCGTTGGCAACACACACGCTAGCGCGGGGGTAGCTCAGTGGTAGAGCGTCAGTTTTCCAAACTGAATGTCGCGGGTTCGATCCCCGTCCCCCGCTCCATTTCGTCCGATCATGGTCGCCCAAGCGTGCCTGAGTGTCGTAAGATGCCTGAGAACTATTACTGATCTGGAGCCGGCAATGAAGAAGCAAGTACACCTCAATCTCTTTATACATAGCCGAGGCCACCATGAAGCTGCCTGGCGCCACCCTAACGCTTCGCCTTATTTACTTACTGACTTTCGCTATTACAAGGAGCTCGCACTAAAAGCTGAAGCTTCGCTCTTCGACTCGGTTTTTCTTTCAGATATATTGTCACTTGGAACGGATATCGAACACACGCCTCGCGCCGTACTCGACCCAATGCCGCTCGCCTCAGCATTATCAAGTGTCACTAGCAAAATTGGAGTCATCGGCACCGCATCAACTACCTACACGGAGCCATATAATCTCGCGAGACAATTTGCCTCATTGGATCACATTAGCAATGGGCGGTCGGGCTGGAATATCGTGACAACCGCTTCAGGTCATGCGGCACAGAACTACAGCTCCAACCCACAGGCGGGCATCGAAGAACGCTATGAACGAGCTGATGAATTCATGACAGTCGCCAATGGATTATGGGACAGCTGGGCAGAGGATGCTGTGCTAGACGACCGAAATAACGGACGATACACCGTTCCTGGACGGATACGACCAATAAATCACGATGGCCATTTCTATCAGGTTCGAGGGCCGCTCACGGTGCCTAGGCCGCCTCAGGGACGCCCCGTACTGGTGCAAGCTGGATCGTCTGAACCGGGAAGAGCGTTTGCAGCAAAACACGGTGAAGCCATCTTCACGGCCGTCCTGGAAAAAGGTGCAGCACAGGATTTTTACCAGGACATCAAATCAAGACTGAAATCACATAAAAGGAGTCCTGATCAATGCGCTATCATGCCCGGCCTGAGTCCGGTAATCGCCTCCACAGAGGCGAAAGCACATAAATATGCAATGGAGCTCGATGAATTAGGGGACAAGGAAGTCGGTCTCAGGCGTCTATCTGGGACCTTCGGCGGGATGGACTTATCAAACTTTGACCTCGATCAAACCTTAGTCCCCAGCGATTTCCCTGATCCTTCTTCATTGCAAGGGGGGATCAGTCGCCCCTCCTTAATAATAGATCTCATACGTAACGAGAAACCTACTTTGCGAGAATTACTGGCGAAATTATCTGGCGCACGTGGACATTTCACCTTCGCTGGGACACCCGACCAAGTGGCTGATCTGATCGAAGATTGGATCGATGACGAAGCAGCTGATGGGTTTAATTTGATGCCACCGGTTCTGCCGGAAATGTTAGATGTCTTTATATCAGATGTAATACCGATACTTCAAAAACGGAAGCTCTTTAGAACCAAATATGAAGGTGACACTTTAAGAGCTCACTATGGTCTCCACTTCCCTGAAACTCAATACGACTGACATCTCAGAAATAAATACGCCAGATCCAAACTGAGAGCATTGCGTTCAGATGATTTACTTCACGGATACGATAGAATCAGTTGAGGAACTAAAACGACACAACAAAGGCCAGATTTATGCCAGCTCAATATTCAGCTACTGACTCTAATAGTGGCCTTGAGGTTACGGTTACTGGTGAATTCCCTGACGAAACAGATGATAGAGTTCGAATTGCACGAACAACTAATCTCTTCACTCGACTGATGGCGACAATATTGTCAACGGAATCAACCGATGAACGTAATCAACGTTTCAGGGCAATAGAAACCCAATTAGAAATTGCTGACTCCTTGATAAAGGGCGATATGGAAAGCGTAGGTGAATTAGTTAGAGAGACCCTAAACGATATGGGCATCACGGAAGAGCAAATTCGCGAAGCTGAGGAGCAGTGGCGTGAACAGATCGTCAACCTCGGGGGCGACCCTGATTCGGTAGAAAACATCTTCCCAGGTGGCTCGAGTCACCAGAACGACTCTGAATCTGAGTCGTTAGAAGAAATCACCGATGATGAGATAGAAAATCTATTCAGCTCAAGCGAGGGAGATTCAGAACACCCAGATGACTCCACGGACGAGGAGAACCCCTCCTAGATGTCTCGCAGTGAGATTCGCATAACAGGTGCCCGTGAACACAACCTGAAGAATATTAACGTCTCGATCCCGCGAGATAGCCTTGTGGTACTAACAGGAGTCTCAGGATCTGGCAAATCATCGTTGGCTTTTGACACCATTTATGCTGAAGGCCAAAGGCGATATGTAGAATCACTTTCTGCGTACGCGAGACAATTCCTAGGCTTAATGGAGAAGCCTGATGTTGACTATATTGACGGCTTATCCCCGTCAATTTCAATCGATCAAAAAGGAGTGTCAAGAAATCCACGCTCAACTGTAGCCACCGTAACGGAAATCTATGATTATCTCCGTCTGCTATACGCACGGGCTGGAACTCCTCACTGTCCGAATTGCGGAGATCCTATCCAGCGACAAAGTCCTCAGCAGATTGTGGACTCCATTCTGTTAGAGCAACCAGGTACTCGCGCAATGTTGCTGGCTCCGGTTATCCGACATCGACGAGGAGAACATGTTCAAATATTTGAAATGGTGAGAAAGGCCGGCTATATCAGAGTTCGGGTGGACGGTGTGGTACTGTCGATCGACGACACCATCACGTTAAACCGGCAGCAACACCATGATATCGAAGTGATTGTTGACCGAATTGTGATTCCTGATTCCTCGGGAGAGGAACTCGACAGAGACCGTGGGCGAGTGGCTGACTCAGTCGAACAGGCTTTGGCACTCGGGGAAGGGATCCTGTTTCTTACATTAATAGATGAAGAAGGAAATACAAGGGAAGAAATAACATTTTCGGAGCATTTCTCCTGTACGAGAGCCGAGTGTGGCGGGTATTCAGTTGGAGAAATTGAGCCCAGAAACTTTTCATTCAATACACCTCATGGAGCCTGCGCAGCATGCACTGGGTTGGGTTACCAAATGGAATTAGATGAGCAGTTAGTGGTCCCCAATAAAAATCTCTCTATTGACGAAGGTGCGTTGGTTGGGCTGAAGGGATTCTCAAAGGCATCGCGCTGGTATCGGAGACGTCTTCAAGCTGTAGCAAGATCTGTCGGATTTGAACTAGACACACCGCTAACTGAACTTGACGAAGTGCAGTGGACAGCTCTGATGCATGGTACTGGCGATCAAACACTCGATGAGCTCGAATTCCGATCGAGTTTAGATGTGGATGCTGTCAGGAAATTCCGAGTCAGATGGGAAGGTCTACTGAACAATCTACGTCGGCGACACAAGGAAACTGACAGTGACTGGGTCAGAAATGAGATCGAGAAGTACATGACTCGCATTGAATGTGATGCCTGTGGCGGGGCAAGACTCAAACCAGAAATCCTCTCCGTTTATATTGACAAACGATCCATCGTAGATGTCACAGCCCTGTCAGTTATCGATGCACTAGGTTGGATCACTAGTTTGCAAGATAACTCCTCCACCCCTTTAGGCACCAAGGAATTTGCTATAGCACGGCAAATCCTCCAGGAAATAAATGGACGACTTAGTTTCCTCAGAGATGTAGGTCTTGATTACCTGTCACTCAACAGATCCGCTGCAACACTTTCTGGGGGTGAAGGTCAGCGTATTCGCCTAGCGACTCAAATAGGCTCAGCGCTGATGGGAGTTTTATATGTTTGTGATGAACCCAGCATCGGCCTTCATCCAGTCGATAATGAGAGACTCATCGCGACACTCACTCGACTTCGTGACTTAGGTAATACGGTTCTAGTGGTCGAGCATGACGAGGCAATGATGAGAGCCGCAGATCACCTTATAGACATCGGGCCTGGAGCCGGTGAGAACGGCGGTGAGATTGTAGCTACAGGGACACCCGCGAAAGTTGCGAAGAACAGGAAGTCGCTCACGGGCAAGTATCTTTCCGGTCGGGCCACTATCGCTGTGCCCAGCGAGCGCAGGCCAGGAAGTGGTGAAGTGCTCCGCATTATAGGCGCACGAGAAAATAATCTAAAAAATATTGACATCGATATCCCCTTGGGAAGCTTCGTGGCCGTCACTGGTGTATCTGGTTCGGGAAAATCTTCCTTAATCAATCAGATCCTTGCTCGCCAGTTGGCCTTGGAACTGAACGGAGCTCGGAGCGAACGTCCTGGAGAACATGATGAGTTACTTGGCTCCGATAATTTAGACAAAGTTGTAGTAATTGATCAGTCACCAATTGGACGGACTCCCCGTTCTAATCCAGCCACATATACTCAACTGTTCACTTTGATTCGAGAAATATTTGCTGAAATGCCGGAAGCAAAGGCTCGTGGGTACAAGCCTGGACGCTTCTCATTCAACGTCAAGGGAGGTCGATGTGAGTCGTGCAGAGGTGATGGATATAATCTAATCGAAATGCAGTTTCTTCCAGACGTCACAGTGCCCTGTGAAATTTGTAAGGGAGCCAGATATAACCGAGAAGCCTTGGAAGTTCTGTTCAAAGGCAAAAATATTGCAGATGTTCTTGGTATGACGGTAACAGAAGCGATGGATTTTTTTGAATCATTTCCTCGACCAAAGCGTAAATTAGAGACCCTTAAAGACGTGGGACTGGGCTATATTCGGTTAGGCCAGCCCGCAACAACTCTTTCCGGTGGGGAGGCACAGCGGATCAAACTAGCAACTGAGTTATCGAGGCGCGCAACGGGCTCTACCCTATATATTCTCGACGAACCCACAACTGGCTTGTCGTTCTCTGATGTTGACTATCTACTCGGTGTGTTACAGCGGCTGGTCGACTCAGGGAACACGGTGGTGGTCATCGAACATCATCTAGATGTCATCAAGAACGCTGACTGGATAATCGATCTTGGACCACATGGTGGTGAACGAGGAGGCGAAATCATGGCGACCGGGACGCCTGAAGATGTTGCGAAGGTGACACAGTCGGTCACAGCGGGCTACTTACAAGATCTTCCCCTGCTCTCCAAAGCGACAAGTGTCGCCTAAATCTATCCGCGAGGTTGACCCGTAGACTAATTGTGAGATCATTCCCTGAAGTATAAGGAGCTGATTATTTCTGAAGACAACTTCACATTCCTCGATCTTCACGTCCACTCAGTCGACGGTTCAGACGACGCAGGAGCTCACGTTGAGGGATATCTCAAGTGGGTTCAATCAAGAAGACGGAAAGGTTTTCGTATTGACGGTTTTGTTCTGACCGAGCACCGCAATTTTGATCCTGATCTCGATTACAGCGCGCTTGCCGCAAAATATGAGACTCTCGTGCTCCGGGGAATTGAGGTGGAAACAGATATCGGTCACGTCCTAGTTTACGGGGCCGGTAGCCAATTTTTTGAAACATTCGACCTAAGTGATATTTCACTACCGTATGAGCAGGTGTTCCAAGTTGCATGGGACAGCGGAGGTATTGCGGTAGGAGCACATGCTGGACGCCCTCGAATAGGTGCGCTCGAACATGTCGATGAGAGAGATGTTCCTCTCACCGGAGTCGCAGTTCTTGAAACATTAAATGGTGGAAGTAACGACTTCGAGAACGCCAGAGCTCATGAACTTGCGGAGTCAAAAAAGATTCGCGAAGTTGGAGGGTCGGATTCACATTTTGTTTCGACTCTTGGGGCTTGTATGACCCGTTTCAATAAGCAAATTAAAACAGTAGATGAGCTCGTGGAATGCCTTCGAGATTCGAATTCTGAATTTACTCCCCTGAAGCTCGAGGAGACACTTCCAGGTGCGAACATCCCCGATTCACGTCCCACATCACAGGAACTAGTGCCCCACACAAGCGGACAAGGAGAGTTAGGTGGAGACGAATTAGAGTATGACCGTGACGTGGTGGGAAAAGAGATATTTGGCGGTCGATTAGAGGTAACACAAGACGCTATAGCGAAATACTGCGAGGCAATCGAAGAGACAAACCCGATCTTTGTAAACTCAGAATATGCTGAGACGGGTCCGTATGGCGGAATTGTTGCACCACCTGGCATATTGCAAACAGCACAGGTAGCCTCACCACCCGACCCTAATGTCAAATTCGGAACAACACAGTTCATGGCTGGATCACGACAGGAATATCACCTCCCAATAAGGCCGGGTGATGTTCTCGACGCGTATGTACAAGTGAAGGAAGTTTACGAAAAAACTGGCCGTAGTGGCCGAATGGTTTTCATTGTGAGAGAAACGCGGTGGGCGAATCAATTTGGGGAAAACGTGGCATCACTTCAAACTTCAATGGTTATCCGACAGATCCAGCAGTAAGGAGTCAACTGAAATGACAAATGACTACCAAAGGTACTTCGAAGAAATTGAAATAGGAGAGGAATATATTCAAACTCAACAGCCTACTAGAGAAAATGTTCTAGAATTTCTAGGCACATGGTCCGACCCAGGTGACGAAGTCCGAGGGCGTTTTTCAGATCAGGCAGCTGCTGCACGAGATGGGCTGCAAAAACCCATCGTACCTGGCAATATGTCAGCATCGATGATCACGAAACTAGTAACTGATTGGGCCGGGCCTCTCGGTCGCATAGTAAGTCTGGATATTTCTTTCCGACGCCCAGTTCAGCATGAAGATATTCTTAAGTGCGTGGCGTTGGTGACAGAAAGAGATGACGACTTAGTAGAGGCTGGTGGACCAGCATTAGTTGGTCTCGACGTATCATTCGAAAATGAACAAGGTGAGAAACCTGTACAGGGTACTGCAACCGTCGAACTACCCAGACATGATGCCACCGACTGATCCTTTAAGCTCTGACAATGTTCGACTTATTTCCCTCGGTAGATATCCAGCTCGGTCTCGTACCACTTCGAGTACTCCTAGGAATTATTATGATGGACTCGGGAATCGGAAAATGGAGACGCGGAATTAATGGTACGGGAGATTGGTTCGAATCATTGGGCTTCCCGTTCCCTCAAAACCTTGCAAGATTTGTGGCTACTCTAGAAACAATTTGCGGGTTAATGCTCGTCATTGGTCTGTTGACGCCAGTGGCTGGGCTCCTAATTGCGATAAATATGACTGTTGCCACTTTTGTCCAAAAATTCAAACTTGGTGCACCATTTCAAGGAGGGGATGTGCAGGGTTACGAGTTAGATATCATTCTTGCGGTGTCGGCACTTACAATTGCGTTCACAGGACCAGGGGCCCTATCAGTCGACAGTTTGATTTTTGGAAATTAGGGTTTGAAACAATATGGATACTGGTGCTTTTGAATCCAAGACATCTGAATTCTCGATCTGGTTACAAACCGAAACGATGACTACAGAGCCTAGAAGGATCGTTCGAACCGATGAAAAAGAAATCCTTATATCGAAAGTCAAACCTGGATTCACACAGCAATTACACCAAACT
>DEAP01000060.1:8732-10023 GCA_002348225.1 Dehalococcoidia bacterium UBA2979 | reverse complement strand
CGCACAGCAATTACACCAAACCCTGGATTTACTAGGGTTAGACTCCCAGAGAGGAATTTTGGCTGGCTTGCCAGAGCGAATGTGGTTGAATTTCGATGGAGCTACCCCTCGTGTGGATGCTTGGCGACTTGGGATAATTCAATCGTTGATTGATAATCAGGGCAAGCTGTCACTCAATGATGAGCGGGTAAAAGAGATTCAGATAGGAGTCGAGTCAGTGGCCGCCCTACTCGAGGCGACTCTTTGGTCGGCTCCCATTCTTGCTGATGAGGAATACACGCCCAAAAAAGGCGAGATCCAAGCGTTCCATGACAATCTCCGTACCCTCGCAGATGGATCTGATATTTTCACACGTTTCTATGGGCAGTATGAGAATAAAACGGTAGTCAACCATTGCCCTGGAGCGTTGATCGCCCGTCAGCTTCTGATTTCAGGTTGGGAATGCTGTACAAAAACTCCGGCACCTACTGTTGGGTAAATTCTTCAGCTACTTGAAAGCGTTTTAGCTTTCCTGAGGCTGTCCGGGGTAGCGCGGATTCCACTACTTCCCATTTCCTCGGGACTTTGTAGCCCGCAAGGTTTAATCGCAATATGCCTTCTATTGCCTCGAGGTCAAATACCTCCGATGTTTCTACCCTCAACACTGCAACTATTTTTTGACCCCAGACTTTGTCAGGGACACCAAATACTGCAGATTCAACAACTCCGTCTTGGGAGTTGATTACAGACTCTATCTCTTCCGGATGCACGTTCTCCCCGCCGCTGAGTATGACGTCATCAGCTCGTCCAACGACCGTCAAAAAGCCTTCCTTATCACGAGTAGCAAGATCGCTAGTACACAACCAACCATCGTCAAATTTGCCACCATCAGAAATGACTGACTTCTCATAATATCCAGTGCTGATCGTGCGCCCCCTTACGAGAATCTCACCTGAGGTCACCTCGGTCATTGGTAAATCAATCGAACCTCTTAATTTCACAGTGGAAGCCAGAAGAGGTCTCCCTGCACTTCCCGCATGTGAGACAGCATGCTGCTGTGACACGGTCGCCACTTGAGATGTGGCTTCAGTCAGTCCGTACGTTTGTAAAATAGGAATCCCTCTATCAAGACCCTGACGTATCAGATCAACAGTAGCCGGACCGCCTCCCAGTAGTACAGCCCGGAGAGAGTCGCTGTAACGAGCAGGGCTATCGACAGCATTCAACAGACGGTCGAGCATAGTGGGTACCAACGATACTAGGGACACTGCACCCGAATCTAATTCGGTATTTACTGATTCGACATCAAATT
>DEAP01000060.1:0-8349 GCA_002348225.1 Dehalococcoidia bacterium UBA2979 | reverse complement strand
CCACCGACATGGAAAAGAGGCATACAAACTAGCCAACTGTCTCTCTCCTCTACACCTATGTTCGCTGCTGAGGCAATTGCACTCCAATAGAAATTGAGATGACTCAAGCTGGCCAGTTTTGGAAGTCCTGTAGTACCTGAGGTATAAATCAGTGCAAGTGGGTTATCGGCCTCGAGAAAAATTTGTTCGTCCTGATCATTTACGGTAGAACCAGAAGTCAACGTTCCTAGATCAACAATCGCTATCTCGGTAATCTCGGCTATGTTACTTCCCAGAGCTTGGTTAGAGTCGTCAGTCACAAGAAATTCAGCTCCGCAATGTTCAGTCTCCCACGCCAATTCATGCGCAGTAAGTCTGCTATTCAGAGGTGCAAACGGAGCCTTCATACGAATAGCCGTGTGGAATAGCACAGCAAATTCGATGCTGTTCTCAGCAAGCACGCACAAGATTTGTCCCTCTGCAAAACCGAGCTTAGCAAGTTGACTCGCTGCAAATTGAACTCTGTGATTCAACTCAGAATATGTTATCGATTCGTCTTTATCACGAATTGCTAACTTGTCCGCATGGGTACGAGACCGCAGAGACAGCCAATCTGGCAACTGCGATATTCCGGGGTCAGGCATAGTAAATCTCCTGCCACGGACCCGTAGCAACTCGCTCCAGAGCCTCACAATCAATCCCCACTCCTAACCCCGATTCGGTAGGCAGTATCAATTGACCCTGATCTGGGACCGGTGTCTCTGCAATATCAGATTTGATCCATTCGCCTGTACCTAGTCCATGAGCCAGTTGCACCGGTAATAAAGAGGCAGCGTGCGCCGCGGCCATTAAACCGATCCCTGACTCAAACATACTTGTTATGAAGCTAGATACCCCATGACTCTGTGCCCATCTCGCAATACCTATAGTCGTACTAATATCCCCGATGAGCGACGGCTTGAGCACAAGGATATTAGCCTTATGCCCCGTGACAAGCTCGCGAAGTGTTCCTGCACCTTGATAGACAGACTCATCGGCAGCAATGGGAATACTTGATTCCCTGGTCACAGTACCCAAAGCATTGATATCAGCAGGTTCCGTTGGTTGCTCAACTAATTCGATATTGAATTTCTGTACCTGTTGAATAAAGTCCCGTGCCTCAGAAATAGATAATTTACCGTTTGCGTCTAACCGCAATACGAGCTCAGGGCATGCCTCGTTTACTCCTCTTATCCGCTCCAAGTCTGATTGCTGATCCAGTAGGCCAATCTTGAGTTTCACATATTTGTAACCTTTCACCTGCAACTCAAGTGCCTGTCGCACAGTCCCATCAACATCTGAGGAATCAATCAATCCGTTGACTAGCAGCCGCTGGCTACCACTAGTTCCCTGAAAACTAGCGTGAAGCGGAACCCCCATCTTTCGTGATCGCATATCTTCCAATGCCATGAGGCATGCATTCCAAACGAGATGTGCACCCGGTTGCGCCGGGTTAAGCATCGTGAAAGTAAAGCTGGATGAATCTAATCCTCGCAACTGATCTAATACATCTTCAGCGGTGATTGTGTTCACGTAGCCAGGCATGGGCGCTGCCTCAGCAAGCCCCACAATTCCCGATCGGTCCGTGAGTTGTATCACTACTCCCCGCTTGGTGCTAACCACGTCCCAGCCTGCTGAGAAACTGTCGATTAACTCAAGTTCAAATGGACGCCATCGAATCGAAGAAATATCTCCAGTCACAATACAAGTCCCAACGAAAACAGTATCCCAATTAAAAAATGGAGTCGTGCAGTGGATACCAGTGCCTGATTGAATTCCCCGCCAACCTCGGCTGTGAGGACCGTACGAACCGGCCCTATTGCGGCTGGTATCGCGAGTGTGACAAGTAATATCCAAGGATCAAAGTCAGAATCGAAAACCACTAGAATCAGCGGGATCACAAAAGCACTAACAAGCAGACCGACATAACAAATCCTACTTCTCCGGCCTCCGAGAATCACGGCTAGGGTAATTTTACCGGACCTCTTGTCAGAGGTCGCATCTCGAATATTGTTTACAAGAAGGATAGCGGTGACAGTCAGGGAAACTGGTAATGCCGCAAAGAAAACTTCGTTCCTGATAGTTTCGGTTAAAACAAACACGGTCCCAGATACTGCGATCAGGCCAAAGAAAACAAAAACAAAAACCTCCCCTAATGCTTTATAACCGTAGGGCCATGGGCCACCCACGTATGTAACCGCTGCTAGCATCCCAGCCAAGCCGATAACAATAACAGGCCATCCTGCGACCCATGTGAGATATAGTCCGATACCCGTCGCCACCGAAAACGCAATACCAACACCAAGCAATAATTGATTTTGAGACAGCAAACCTAAAGCAGCCGCCCGCGGAGGGCCTAAGCGATCAGGTCCATCTGTTCCCCGCCGATAGTCAGATAGATCATTCGCAAAGTTTGCACCTATCTGAAGTGCCAGGGCAGCGATCATTGCAGCAAGTCCAACTACCCAATCAAACGCGCCCACAAATCCATAGGAAAAAGCCCAACCAACGACGACGGGACTAGCAGCCGCAGGAAGTGTTCGAAGTCGTGCTGCTAATACAAATGCACCAGGACTACCAGCACGAGGTAGAGCTGTATCTATCACGTCACACCTCTTAACTGGTCAGGAGAAGAAATCCTATCCGTGGAATGGTAGCCGACCAAATTTCTTGAAGTCCGGCTGTCGCTTTGATTCTAAGAACGCGTTGCGACCTTCCTTAGCCTCATCACTCGTGTAGTACATCATAGTCAAGTCTCCGGCCAGTATTTGAAGGCCAGTCACTCCATCGGTATCAGCATGGAATGCGTTTTTCAAAAATCGAATAGCCGTAGGTGATTTTTCGTTAATTTCCTGAGCCCATTTGATTCCTTCATCTTCAAGCTGATCAAGTGGCACTACTGTATTAACCAAACCCATCTCCAGTGCTTCCTGTGCATCATATTGGCGGCACAGAAACCAGATTTCTTTGGCTTTTTTTGTACCGACCTCACGTGCCAGGAGGCTCGATCCATATCCAGCATCGAATGAACCCACTCTAGGTCCTGTTTGGCCGAATCTGGCGTTATCAGCTGCGATAGTCATGTCGCAGACCACATGTAATACGTGGCCACCACCGATCGCGTAACCAGCTACTAAGGCGATAACTGGCTTAGGCATCTCTCTAATGAAACGTTGCAATGGTAGGACATTTAGACGTGGACCCTGTTCATCCTCATACCCAGCATGTCCTCTCACCCGCTGGTCTCCACCGGCACAGAACGCTCGACCACCGGCACCTGTAAATAGCACCACGCCAATTTCATCATCTCGAGCCGCGTCGAAGAACGCCTCACTTAGCTCATCTAGTGTCTGAGGTCGGAAAGAATTATGCACTTCCGGTCGATTAATCGTGATACGAGCGATACCTTGAAATTTATCATAGAGAATATCTTCATATTCTTTAACGGATTCCCATTTTGTGTCAGACATATACCCTCCGATAATTGCACTTAATCACTAGCTTACAACTGTTCTCTGTGACGTAGAAGGAACTCCCGAACAACGCTATTGAACTCCACTGGATTTTCAACATGCGCGGCATGACCAGCAAGCCCAATGTCGACCCTCACAGCTGAGCTTATGCGGGTAGCCATCTCATCCGAGATGTCGATAAATTTCTTGTCCCGCTCGCCAGTGACCAATAAAGTCGGTACAGTTATAGCCTGCAAATCATCACCTATCCACGACTGTGCCCCGGTACCCATACCAACCAGTGAATTCGCAAGACCTATCTCACGCTGAGCCATCCTTTGCGCACGGATGGCAGTTTTCATTGATGCGGAAAGTGTTTGATTTTGTGAATGCCAGAGCGGAAGTGCTTCCCAATATTCAACAAACCATTCCATACCTCTCTCTAATATTTCAGTGGCTAAGTGCTCGTCACTTTCCACACGACTTCGACGCTCTAAGTTGTCTTGAATTCCTGGGCTTGCTCCTTCGACGACAAGCGCCGACACCACTTCCGGATGGCGATTCCAGACTTGAAGAGCAGTACGCCCGCCCAATGAATATCCAACCCAGACGGCCTTATCGAAACCAATGGTTCTTACAGCAGCGACAAGGTCATCAACGGCTTGATCCATCTGGTATCGAGCCTTTTCTGCTGGGGATCCAGATCTCCCGTGTCCAATAAGGTCGAATGAGAGCGTACAAAATTCTGAATTGATTTCACGCACCAAATCAGTCCAACTCGTGCGTGAACCGGTGAACCCATGGAGTAAGACCACCGGTGGCCCGAATCCATATCGATCGTAATACAACGCTAACCCGTCTACTTCAACATATCCCATATCTAAATCGTAGCGCTTACTGACATCATTTAAGTTCCGATTCCAATAGAGCTGTCGCCGCGGCCCAGTACTTCTTATGTTGCGCGAGATTGTTTGATCGATCTGTGCGAATCTCGTATACAGCTGGACCAGGTTCACTCATCTCTTCTAGTAATACCCCAATGTGCTCACTAGTCGACAATAATTTATGCGGTATTCCATACGCAGTTGTCAAAGATTTGACATCCATGTTGTGCGGGGCACCCCACCATTCCTCAAACCAGTTCTCTTCCAACAGATTCCTTTGTGGTAAGAAGGAAAATATGCCACCCCCTAAGTTATTTATCAGAAGTATCTTAAGATTGAGATCATAGTGTTTCGCTGGCCAAAGACCATTTGCGTCATGAATGAACGACAGGTCACCAAGAACTAGTAGAGTGGAATCGCCTGTAGCTGCACCTGCTGCTGCGGATAGTACTCCGTCAATCCCGCTAACTCCTCTAGTGCCAACCACCCTAAAAGTTGCGTCGCTGGTGCGTAAGAACGAGTCCGCATCCCTCACTGGCATACTATTCCCCAAGACCACGGTACCCACGGATGACATGTTGGAAGTCAAGGTGTGAAATATAGATCCCTCAAAAAACTCCTCCTCCTCGGCAATAAAATTGGTCGTGAATGATTGCAACAATGTCTCGGCGCCCAACCATTTCGCTAAGTACTCTGCGTCTCGCTCGTAATTTACGGAGACCAAACCAGACACTTCTTCGCAAAATTTTTCAGCTGTGATCCGAATTACCACTTCCCGATCGTATTCACTGCGCAAACCCGCATATCCGGCCGATGCATCGTCAATCACTATGGACTGAGCGCCTGAATCAGATAACCATTGATTAAGTATCTTGGAGGTTGGGATACCACCGAAACGAATCACCTGCTGAGGGTAAAGCCTGTCACTGTAGGTTTGTGAACGCAAGATAGTGTCAGCTGTTGAAACCACGTTTGTAATGTTGTGAGAACCGTTCCGCATATTACTCAGAGGGTCCGCAACTATCGGCCAACCGAGGTGGCTCGCAAGTTCAGTGATTCGCTCTATGGGAAGTGCGTTGTCCGGTCCGCAAATCAAAATACCCTGTTTAGCTTTGACTAGGTCCAGCAAAAAAGATATATCCACCTGCGCAGTTGGAATCGAAGTCGGCAGACTCGGAGGCAACTGTAAATCTAGTGCGTCCGTGGACGCTTCTTCCGCCAGGAGTGGTTCACGGAATGGAATATTGATATGTGCTGGCCCAGCAGGTGACTCGAGTGAGTTCAGTACCGCACGCGCAGCGACATTTGAGGCGAAATCAGTAATCCGCGAAATAGCATCACTATCAGCCACAGGCAGTTGCATGCTCCATTTAGAGTGGATCCCAAAAAGGTCCGTCTGCTTCGCCGTCTGATTCGAGCCAGTATCTTGAAGTTCCGGCGGACGATCGGCTGTAAGAATAATCAAGGGGACTCTTGACATCCTCGCCTCCATAACAGCTGGGTACAAGTTGGCAACTGCACTGCCTGAAGTGACCATTACCGCAACTGGGTTTCCTGAAGACCGAGCAATGCCAAGAGCAAAATATCCTGCAGCGCGCTCATCAATATGACGCCAGATCTTTAGACTCGGGAAGTTTGCTGATGTGTCCATTCGCAAGAGAGTGAGCGTAAGTGGTGTATTTCGGCTACCAGGACAAACTACAAAGTCTGTTACTCCAGCAGCGTAAAGTGACGCGAGGAATTTACTTGCCAGGTGTTGGTGAGGTAGCGCTTTATTCGACGGATCACTCATTCAGCTCTCCACTCAACGCGCGCATCAGCGGCTGAAATTTTAATTTCACTTCCCGCAATTCTGTTCCTACAGATGATTTCTCTACAATTCCATTTCCTGCAAATAACCAGGCAGCATTCGAACCGACAACGGCTGACCGCAAGCCCACGGCGAATTCACCGTTACCGCTCGCACTTAACCAGCCCACAGGGCCGGCATACCAACCTCTATCAAACTGTTCATTTCTCCGTATCGTCGCTTGGGCGGCTTCTCGTGGCGTACCACAAACCGCAGGGGTTGGATGCAACGTATTTACCAGGTCAAGTAGCCCGTGCTCTCCGTCAGATTCTGCTTCTATCTCTGTTGAGAGATGTTGAATGTTACTCAGTCTACGAAGCCTGGTGGTGCTAATGCGAAAAGCTGAGGTCAATGGACGCAATCGCTCTGAGATAGCTTTGATCACCGCGTCATGCTCACCAATATCTTTATTCGATCGAGCTAATTCAAGTGCATTCTCTGAGTCAGTTGCTCTGTCATCACCTCGAGCAATCGAGCCTGCTAACGCAAGAGACTTAATCTGGTCTTCCTCTTGTGAGACAAGTAGTTCGGGCGTTGCACCCAAGAACAATTTTGTCTCACCAGTCTTATTAGTGGACGGAAAACAAAAAATAAAACATTCTGGATAGACATCACGAAGGCGGTTCAAAACATTCGACACCTTGAATGAGCCTGTAACTTTTCTACGAGTGGCCAATACTACCTTGCTAAATTTTCCCTGCTTGGCCTCAGTCACAATATTATTTATCGAATCCGCCCAGATTGTTTCGTCAATATCTGACTCGACAACCAGAGACGCCTCCGATTGAGTCCGGAGCTCCTCGTCATGGTACAAAGATTTGATTATTCCAATCGCCGCAGCTGGCTTGACACCTGGAGCGACCGTCAGGAACGACTCAACCACATCAGAATCTGTTGGATTTTGACGTCTAGAGAATAACAATTCAGGCAGGATCAGTCTGCCTCGCCCGAAATCTGCCCACACTGCATCTGGATCTTGGGAGCGATCAAATCGGAAACCACCAAGCACAATAGGGTCAAAGCGAAGGTTCACTGATCCAACAAGTCCCTCTGATAGCACTCGCTGAACTTCATAATGCAAATCTGAGATACTGTCCTCAGCCGTCAATGGGAATTGCCTGGACTCACCAAATCCGCAAAAGAGAACTCCTTGGGATGGTTTTTCGAAATAAGAAAAACACAGCTCTGAGAGTACTGTAGCTTTATATATATTACGAAGATCAAGATCAGACGGAAGCGCCCATTGCTGGAAGGAATCTGTTGCATCGGCGCCTGATAAGTCACTCAGCACCTCTTCGATGTGGATCTGTGGATGTTTCAAAAAGTCTCCTTATGAGGGGTGGAAAACCTCTATATAGAGTCTACTTCACCTCTGCTTGTATCTCTCTAATTGTGAATTACACTTCTAGCATGTCAAACTTAATACCTGCAAACATGCAAAAAATGCAACAATCTGCCCTACAAGAGATTGGCGAAATATCTAATCTCCGACCCGACACTATCGAGCAAAAAATTCGAACCTTCGAATCGTTTGGGATACACCAGACCGGTTCCAAAGCCGACGACTTGACAAGTGAATGGCTAGCCGAGGAATTGAAAGATTTAGGAATCGAATCCTCAATCGACACCTACCAATTCCCTCTGTTCGAATATCGAGAGGCTCACCTACAAGTCGGGGAAACACGTATAAAAGGTATACCTATGTTCGATGGTGGCTCGACAGCACCGCGAGGTATTGCTGGAGTACTGACAGACGAACCTGAGGAAGATTTGATGGGGAAAATCCTCGTTGCAACGTCGGCTATGCGAGGCGATTCCAGGTGGATGAATCCCCATAGTAAGGATCACTATCAGGAGTTCGCTCGGCGCGGGGCCGTGGGTATTATCGTGCCCTCAAGTGATCCTGACGGCCACATTGTTTTGAGAAACGCTGAGTATATTAGAAATCCTTTCCAGTTACCTGTATTACAGGTGACTAATCGTGATATCACCACACTTCGGCAGCACCTAATCCTTGGCGAAGAAGCAACGCTCATTATCAATGCGTCATTGTTATCGTCCACCGCCACAAACGTGTTTGCAGATATCGGCCAGCCCAGTACTGACTCACACGGTGTAGGAATCATGACACCTAAATCCGGCTGGA
>DEAP01000010.1 GCA_002348225.1 Dehalococcoidia bacterium UBA2979 | reverse complement strand
GATCAGTGTGTTATGAGGGATGGCAGACTGTGGTCGCTAACGAGTGCATCAAAAACCCTGAATCAGTGAACCACTATGAGTCTCTTGATGTAAGATTTGTATTCAGGAAAATAAGGAGAAGAGTAAAATGATTTCCACCTCTCAATTTAAGCGGGGATCCACAGTAGAACTGGATGGGACTCTATATAAAATGGAGGAAGTTAACCATGTTAAAACTAAGAAATCTGCCGTCTATAGAGTAAAAATGCGCGATTTGCGCGGAGGGCACATTATCGAACGGACATTTAACGCGGGGGACCGACTGGCTACTGCGCGAGTTGAGACTCGCAAGATGCAGTATCTGTATGGCGATACAAATAGTTTTACCTTCATGAACTCAGAGACATATGATCAGGTTGAGGTTCCAGCTCAGATTGTTGGTGAAGATAGTAAATTCCTAAAGGAAGGGGACGAGATACAAGTAGTCCTATACGGTGAAGAGGCCCTAGGGGTCGAACTTCCTGCGGCAGTAATACTGGAGGTTGTTCAATCCGATCCAGGTGTCAAAGGCGACACGGCACAAGGCGCCACCAAGCCAGCCACCATGGAAACTGGATTGACCGTGCAGGTCCCACTTTTCGTAAACACGGGTGACTCTTTGAAGATATCAACTGACGATGGTAGATACCTCGAAAGGGCGAAACTTTAGATCGTGTTGCGATATTGTATTTAGTATCAACATGACAACTGTCCAGATCCTTTCCGTATCCGATGCGACGGCTTCTCTAAAACATGCGATAGAGTCAAATACAGCATTCACAGAAATATGGCTTGAGGGTGAACTCAGCCGTGTAACCAAACATAAATCAGGACATATCTATTTCACTATTAAGGATACTGATGCATCAGTTAGGTGTGCATTTTTCCGAAATACTAATGGCCCATTCCGCGATAAAGTTGAAGACAATACTTCTGTCTTAATATTCGGAAGCTTTAATTTTTACAGTCCACGTGGTGAATTGCAATTTATTGTGGAGCACTTGGAGAGTGGTGAGATAGGCCCTCTTTGGGCTGAATATGAGAGGCGAAGAGAAAAACTGAAACTGGAAGGGCTATTCGACTTAGCGAGAAAACGACCGTTACCGAAGTTCCCAAAAAAAATTGTTGCGATAACAAGTCCCACTGGTGCAGTGATCGAGGATATCAAGACGGTACTAAGACGACGCTGGCCTTTGGCGTCACTGGAAATAGAACCAGTTTTAGTGCAGGGACAGAATGCGATTAAGAGCATAGTGTCAGGCCTCCGCAAAGCAAACGGTGAAATCTCTGGAATCGCAGATGTTGCCATACTCGCGAGAGGCGGCGGATCTATCGAAGATCTATGGGTATTCAACGAAGAAGAAGTTGTCCGTGCAGTTCATGGGTCGGCGATACCTATCGTTTCCGCGATAGGGCACGAAACAGACACAACGCTCACTGATATGGCGGCTGACTTGAGAGCACCTACTCCTTCCGTAGCAGCCGAACTCTGTGTGCCGGACCAGCAGGAAATAAGAACAATTATTGATAGCACGTTGGGTAGGGCTGGGTCGGCAATGAAAGCTGAAATAGAGGAACGCCTGAAATGGACCATACAGGCGCGGAGCTCGATGCACAAAAATATGCCTCAGATAGACGTGTTTGCAGCAGACCTAGAGCAGCTGCATAATCGAATCGCGATTGCGAGTAGTCAGAGAATTTCTGATCTACGGACTTTAAATCGATCTGCTAGATTGCAGCTAGCTAACTTATCGCCGCAGGCCACTCTTGAACGAGGCTATTCATTGACTTCACGTGGAGGCCAACCTATCAAAAGACTTTCAGAGGTAGCTGACGAGGATAGAGTGTCTATACATTGGGCAGATGGAACTGCAGATGGAATTATCCAAAAGGATTGAGGTAGAAATTGTCCGAAGAAGAGTGTGTCTTAGATGAACAAGGAGTGGAATCTTTCGAGTCACTGTATGAAAAATTGATGGTGGTTGTTGAAAGACTGGAGGTAGGTGGTCTATCACTTGAGGAATCGATAGGACTTTATGAGGAAGGAACTAGACTCAACTCTGCATGTAAATCGCTCTTAGATGCAGCGTCAGATCGACTGGAAACTATCTCGCAGGAGTAAGAATGTTCGACGGAGTAAAGAAGAGCGTGGAATGACTTTAAATGTAGGCTGGTATACAACAGCCGGTGGATCTGGATCCAAGGCGATGTTTGAATCAGTGATCGATTCGATCAATGCGGGTGTCTTGGATGCCAAAATATCCTTCGTTTTCGTTAACAGAGAGCTAGGCGAGTCAACGGCTACTGACAAATTCATGGATATAGTCGAGGAAAATAACATACCACTAGTGGCCAAATCTTCTGTCAATTTCAGAAAAGCGGCCGGCGAACCAATAAGCAGGAACAAGGATCAGCTACCCCCGTGGCGCTATAGGTTTGATAGGGAAATCTTAGATCTCACAGAGCAGTACCCGGCTGACATTGGGGTCATGGCGGGCTATATGTTGATTTTTACGGGTAGCTTTGTTGAAAAGAGACTGCTCCTTAATTTGCACCCTGCTCTGCCTTCAGGGCCCATCGGCACCTGGCAAGATGTTATTCATGAATTGATGCGTTCCAATGTCCGAACGAGTGGGGTAATGGCACATTTGGCAGTACCCGAAGTGGATCGTGGGCCGCCAGTTACGTTTTGCTCCTATCCACTTGATACGCAGCAGATGATGTCGAATCTTTGGGAAAATTATGCGAACAATGATTCGGGAACGGTCAATTCAACTCACAAAGAATTATTGTTTGATGCAATTCGTAAGGAAGGATTGCGTAGGGAATCAATTTTCCTTGTAGCAACTTTACGACGATTGGCACAGGGTTCTATCAACGACCTGGATGGCTCATTGATCTCCAATCATTCGCTTCCTTTGGATTTGACTCAAGATGTCGAAGAACTCTTAGAAGCAAGCTGAGCCGAGAATGACCGAGCAAAGATTGCAGAAAATACTTTCATCCGCTGGATACGGCTCGCGCAGAAAATCCGAAGACTTAATACGAACAGGAAGAGTTAAGGTGAATGGGAAAATCGCGATCCTAGGGACTAGAGCCGACCCAGAGAAAGATCATATTCATTTGGATGGTGTACTGATTCCTGCGTCTGTACATAATGCCGTGAGACGAATCGCACTGCACAAACCTGTTGGTTTAGTGGTTACGCACTCGGATGAACTAGGTCGTCCAACTGTTTTTGATTTGCTGAAGGAAGTGCCGGAAACATTGAAATATGCAGGTCGTCTTGACAAGGATACAAGTGGCCTGCTGATTTTATCGACAGACGGAACCTTCAATGAGTATTTGACCCATCCAAGATTTGAAATCGAAAAGGAATATGTGGCTACATTGACCGAAACCCTTCCTCGGTCATCAATTTCGAAGCTACTCGCTGGCGTGCAGCTGGATGACGGTTCCGCCAGAGCGAACTCAGTTGAGCAAGATGCTTCAGAGGGTATTTGCCGTGTTCGGATCATTATCCACGAGGGAAGAAATAGGATTGTGAGACGGATGCTCGAGAGTGTCGGCGGCGTAATCTTGGGATTACACAGGATTCGAATTGGTCCTATCGATCTTGCTGATTTAGCGGAAGGCCAGTTCAGAGATCTTTTACCGAACGAAGTCTTAGCGGTACAGGATATTGCTAAAGGGTGAACATCTAGAGGAGCCTAAGCATGTTCAGCGTGCAATAATAACCCTATGACTGATTCAGTATTCGGGTCACCATTCTCAGCTCCTCCTGAGGAGGACCTCAGGCAACTGCCTGTGTCTGAGGCAAATTCTTTGCTGATGGGCGGACCAGTGGCTTTGGTCACGACAATTTGGCGCGGAGAGCCGAATGTCATTCCAATTTCATGGTTCACACCATTGTCATCTGACCCCGCACTGGTCGGCATAGCAATTGAACAATCTAGATACTCTACCGACATACTGGGTCATGCAAGTGAATTTGCTTTGAACATTCCTACAAGATCTTTAGCGAGTCATGTCGAGTATTTAGGTTCCCTCTCTGGTGCCGATTTGAATAAGTTCGAGGCGACCCAACTTGAGACATTTGCTGCAAGACGCATTTCCTCACCACTAATATCTTTATGTTGCGCATGGATCGAATGTGAGATTGTCGAGAGGTTAGAATTAGGTGATCACTATCTATTCGTGGGATCGATACTTAGTGCTCAGTGCAAACCAAATCTAATCAGTGATCATGACGAGGATTATTCACTGCGTCCTTTGCATTATCTGGGTGCACAGAAATACTCGGTACTGCAGAAACCATTCGAACCGCAAATAGTAAATCCTTCTGAAGCACCCGAAGATGCACTATCTGAAATGCTTGAGGAACAGCTCGAGCTAAGCCGCGAAGCCATCGAAAAAAAAGAGGAGCGCTTGGGAAAGCTCGAAGATGAAGTTGAACGAGGCAATGTCGTCGATCTGCGTGAAATTGAATCTGAACTTGGTTTAACGCTTGAAGCTGGCGATGAACTTGATTTATCTAAAGGGATATTATTCGATGGTGATTCAGAGAAGGAATAAAGTCTTTCGTAAAACAATCATCCCAAGCCTGATGTTGCTTTTTGGAATTATTTCGTTCAGTCTTATTGCTAATGAACCGGCTCAAGCCGGAATCGTCGGAGGTGTAGGGCCCTCCGATCCGTGCTTAGGCATTTACAAGGCTGCGATTAGAAATCCAACTGTCAGAACTTCGTACGTCTTTATCGATATGGTAACTAGCAGGACTTGTGAGTTGCGAGCGCATGAGTCAGTGGCTTCAGCATCGTTATATAAAACGTTGCTAATGATCGAGACTCACCGACTGGTTCAGGTGGAAGAGCTCTCATATTTTGATGAGCTCGTCATTATGCCGTGGCACGGTGAATTCACTCCCCCTGAGCACCGTTACAGTAAACCCACCATCATGCCGATAGGTCAGGCTCTCAACAATGCGATAGTCTGGTCGGCTAATCCCGAAGCCGAAGCTCTTCACGAATATTTAGGAGTGCAGGAGGTTAATCAAACAGCTTGGAATCTGGGACTGCTGGGTACGGTGGCAGGTCCCAGATATTATCAAACTACGGCATTTGATCAGGCGAATATACTTAAGAATCTCTATAAGGGTGAGCTAATTTCTGAAGAGGCGAGCTCTAGCATGCTTTCTCTGCTCCTGAGTCAGAACGTCGAAGGCTACATGCTGGCGGGGTTGCCTGATGGGCTTGAAGTGGCGCATAAGACAGGTTTGATCGTCGAGTATGCCAACGATGCTGGTCTCGTGTACGGTCCACGTGGCCCCTTCATACTTGTAATTTTGACTCGCCGTGATGATAGTGACTGGCGCACTTTTGTGGATGCTCAGAAAGTTATGACCGACGTGGCTGCAGCAGCCTACGCGATTCACGGGCAATAGGATAAACTGAAATTGAAATGTTACAGTGAGTCCGCATTAGGATTAGTGAACATGAGAGGGGTGATTTATGGACTGGGGTGATAGCACAACACAATCCGCATTTAGGGATGACGTCCGGAATTTTATTGCGGAGCGTCTTCCTGCACGATATCAGGATTCGG
>DEAP01000002.1:18853-38824 GCA_002348225.1 Dehalococcoidia bacterium UBA2979 | reverse complement strand
TCGAATCCAACACAGTAGCTGAGGATGAAAGCATCGAATCCAACACAGTAGCTGAGGATGGGAAGGTAGCACTATTTGCCAGCCTAGGATTGAGTGACACAAGTCTTGATGTAATGGACAACCT
The DNA here is from genome assembly GCA_002348225.1 of Dehalococcoidia bacterium UBA2979. Taxonomy (GTDB): domain Bacteria; phylum Chloroflexota; class Dehalococcoidia; order UBA2979; family UBA2979; genus UBA2979. The sequence continues at coordinate 38,700 of DEAP01000002.1, read as the reverse complement.
TGGATTTATCCATCCAACACCCATACAAGAAAAAACTATACCCGGCTTACTTGAGGGTAAAGACATAGTCGGTCTTGCCGAAACCGGAAGTGGTAAAACTATCGCTTTCGGAGCACCTATGGCTGAAAGAATAGACGCAGAGCTTGGTGAGGTGCAGGGAATTGTCCTCGTACCTACCCGTGAACTTGCCCAGCAGGTACTTGATGTAATGACCACACTGGCTGAGCCGCACGGACTCTTGACTGTTGGACTACTGGGCGGTCGAGCAATAAAGAAAGATATTCAGAACCTTGGACGGTCTCCACAAGTACTCGTGGGAACACCTGGGAGGGTACAAGACCATCTACAGCGAGGAACTTTAAATCTACGAAAAGTCAAATTCGTAGTGCTTGATGAGGCAGACGAAATGCTTGATATCGGGTTTCTTCCTGCTATCCGACGGATTCTTTCAAGAACGCCTAGATCACGACAGACGGCACTCTTCTCCGCAACGATGCCAACTACGATAAAGAGACTCATATGGCAATTCATGGATGATCCTGAAACATTCTCGGTCGACTCAGAAGGTTCTGCAGCAGTCTCGGTTGAACAAACATACGTAGAAGTCGCTGAGAGGGATAAAGTTCTCGCGCTGAAAGAGTTAATAGAAAAAGAGCTCAAAGGTCGTAGTTTAGTCTTCTGCAGAACACGTCGCATGGTCGAAAAATTGGCCAAAAATTTGTCTGGCTTGGGAGTTAAAGTTGGGGCACTTCACGGAGACATGGATCAACGAGTTCGAGATCGTGTGGTTAAGCAATTCCGAGAGGGAGCACTAGAGTTGCTCATCGCCACTAATGTGGCTGCACGTGGAATCGACATCCCAGAAATTACACATGTGGTTCATTATGATTTCCCTCAAAATACCGAGGAGTATATACATCGCACTGGCCGCACTGGAAGAGCTGGAAAGACAGGAAAGTCAATAGTATTTGTGGCAGAGTGGGATTTAGAAGAATTTAGTCAGTTCCAAGAGGAATTAGGTAACACCTTGGAAAAGGAAACACTCGCACTGTACTCGTCAAAATAATTTGTACGTATCACAGTGATAATCGGCCTATACTGTTACGAGCGATAATTCAATAAAATCTATGGGGGGTAAAAGTGGCACGCAGGCTTAGTATTGGACTGAACTGGCAGGGTGAATTTGATCTTGATCAAGTCATAGAAGATGCAAAAGTAGCTGACGAGGCGGGTATTGAACAACTCAATATCGCCGAGGCCTGGGGACGAGATGCTCTTACACTGCTCGCTGTAATTGCTCGTGAGACGACAAACATCAAACTCGGCACCGGAATAATTAACAACTTCTCCCGTTCGCCGGGTGCCATCGCTCAACACTTTGCAACGCTCGATGAACTTTCAAATGGGCGTATGGTGATTGGGCTCGGCTCATCCGGACCACAGGTAATTGAGCATTTCCACGGTATAAAATTTGAGAAGCCATTGACACGTATCAAAGAATACACAGAAATCATTAATATCATTATGTCGGGAGAACCACTAAATTACGACGGTGATATTTACCAACTAAAGCGCGGATTCACCCTTAGGTTCAATCCGCTTCGAAATCATATTCCTATTCATATAGCCTCAGTAACTCCCAAGTCAGTTAGACAAACTGCTGAAATTGCTGACGGGTGGATACCTATTTTCTTCCCTAAGGAACAGTGGGAACCACAACTTTCAGCATTTTACGGTTACGTTAAAGAAGCTGGTCGGGACAGAACAGCTATTGATGTAAGAAATCCTAGTGGAATTACAGTCACTGATAACCCTGAGCGCGTACGGATGGGAACCGCAGCTAATGCAGCGTTTTATATTGCTCGAATGGGTGACTTCTATTATGAGCATTTCTCGAGAATGGGTTATGCGGACGAAGCGAATGCCGTTCGGCGTGCCTGGGAAGATGGCGGATCGGCAGCTGGTGCTGCGGCTCTACCTGAGGATTTGGTCAATAGCCTGGGTGTCGCAGGATCGGTTGGTGAATGCGTTGACTTCATAGAAGAAGCGACTGATGCCGGATTCGATCTACATGGTGTAAGTGTCAATGAGCCAGACAGAAGCAAACGCTTTGAGTTATTCAAGGATCTTGTTGGGTAATTAAATAGTCTCCGGAAGAGTAACGATGGATCTCCAACTTGAAGGCAAAGTTGCATTAGTAACCGGCGGCAGTCGAGGAATTGGCAAAGCAATCGCCCTGGCACTTGCCGGCGAAAATTGTCACGTCGTCATTGCGGCCCGTGATCAATTTAGAATTGACGAAGCCGTAAAAGAGATAGGCGAAGTAGGCTCCGGAGATATTCTTGGATTTCAGTGCGACACGACAGATCCACAAGCAGTCAAAGACCTAGTCAGAAATACAACAGCTCAACTAGAAACAGTAGACATCCTCGTGAATAACGCCGCTCAGCCGGGCGGGCCACGCCCACCTTTACTTGAGATCGATTGGGAAGAACATCTACTTCCTCAGGTCGACACAAAGGTTATGGGATACATTCGGTGCGCTCAGTCTGTGGCTCCTCTGATGAAAGCTGGTGGATGGGGACGAATCATCAATATTTCTGGGATGCAGGCGAGAAATAGTGGAAGTACTGTCGGTAGCATCAGGAACGTCGCTGTGTCGGCATTAACGAAGAATCTTGCTGACGAGCTAGGACCACATGGCATAAATGTGAATTGCATCCATCCAGGGCAAACCACTACTGAAGCAACTGAAGAAAGAATCCAAGCGCAGATTAGTAACGAAAACATATCACGGGAAAACATACTCCAGTCGATGTCTCAGCAGAACAGTGTAAAACAAATTATTCATGCCTCGCATATAGCGTCACTAACGACTTTCTTAGCGTCCCCTCTTTCTATCGCGGTTACTGGAGAAACAATAGCTGCTGGCGGTGGGGTTGGAAGCGGTATCTATTATTAGCTGCTATTTCCATAAGCTTGCTATCCAACTAATCTGAAAATATATGTGGCCAAAAACAGAACAACAAGCCGAGATACAGGGCATAGCAAAAAAGATCGCAAAGTATATAAGTGTGACCGCAATCGCACATGATGTGGCCGCAAGTTTTCCATTCGAACATTTTGATTTCATGGAGGATCTGGGCTATCTGAAAGCTGCGGTACCCATAGAATATGGCGGACTAGGTCTGGGTTTAACCGATATTACTCTTGCTCAATATGAAATTGGTGTGGGCGATGGGTCTACTGCTCTGGCTGTAGGTATGCACCACGTGAGTGTTGGTGTCGAATCTTTGATAAAAAAATGGCCTACTGAACTCCGTGAACCAATTTTCAGGGAAGTAGTCACGGACGGGGCTTTACTGAATAACATTAATTCAGAACCAGAGATGGGATCGCCTCGTGGCGGTGGCAGACCAATCACTGCATTAACCCCGAATGGCCCCGGACAGTGGACTTTAAACGGCCGAAAAACGTGGTCGACTCTAGCGCCCAGGCTTACCTACGCCGTCACCTTGGCGGCCATTGAAGATGGAACTGGAGACGTCGCGCGAGTAGCTCAGCGAATGGATGCCTCGGGTGTGAGCGTTGAAGAAACTTGGGATTCAATGGCGATGAGAGCCACCGGCTCCCACGATATTGTCTTCACAGATGTCAGTGTATCTGATAAAGACTTCATTTCCCGCACTAATCCAAAAGATAAAATCGTTGATGCGATTGATGGGGCAGCTTGGTTCCCCTTACTTTTGAGCGCTGCCAATCTTGGTGTGGCACGCGCGGCTTCGAATTATGCCATAGATTTTGCAAAAACGAGGCAGCCTACGGGCGCACCAGCACCTATTTCGAAATTTCCTAGTGTTCGGGAAAAAGTGGCGCGAATGGTCTCTACTGGCCATTTAGCCAGAAATTTACTGCTCACAAGTGCTGAAAACTGGGAACAAAATCCGACTAAACGTCGAGAGTTAGTGAACGAAGTAGCAATGACAAAATTACACTCAATCAATTCTGCGATGGAGATTACCGATCTAGCTATCCAAATCGTAGGGGCGGTTGCACTAGACAGAAACCGGCCTCTTGAGAGGTATTTCCGTGACGTGCGAAGCGGTTTGTATAATCCTCCAATTGAGGCACGAGCCCTCGAACAAATTGCTGCATCGGAACTTGATACTTAACCTACTCAAGTAGTTCGATCTGCCTATCTACGAAGCTTATCGTTTCCTCAGCAATTGCCATTGCACGCAGCGCGTCCTCCAACTCATATGATTCGAAAGGCGTTCCCGACGGAATAGTCGTGGGGTAACGAGACCCAAAGAAATATTTGTCGAGTTGAATCGCACTTGATTTGACTAGATCAAATGATGGTTCAAACGCCATTGCATCCTCACATAAGTCAGCAATACCGTGTCCCCAAATTAACTCAGCACCCCTGGCATACAGGTAGGCACTAACTGCTTTTTCAGCCGCCTGATGTGACATGAAACAAGCCCAAGCATAAAGACCAGAATCGCTATTTATCCTTGCAGCGCGAAGGTCGTGTTTTGACTGGCTAAGCCATCGGGCTGATTGAGTACGTTGCCCTTTGTCGGAACTACTCTCCTCCAATGAAGTCATATTTCACTTCCTATCCAAAAATGGGCTCTGATTGTTCGGTGGTAGTACGAACAAACGGATCAATATCCTCGTACTCGTCAAATTCACCAGGAGTAAAAACATGAAAATAGGTCTCGACACGAGGTCGTAAATGGTCTGTAAAAAAATCAGCTCGGCGATGGTAGGGCTCCGACGTGTCCTGAATAACAAGGAATTCAAGTGGCGTTATATGAGTAACATTGCCACTAGCAAATTCTCCTGCCACCCAGACTTTCAAAATCCCGAGTGACGGAAACTCAACTACGAGCCTTTGCAACTCTTCCTGTAACAAATGTTCTCTTTGCTGGGCAAAGCCCACCATCATTGGCAAGGGATTATACCGTGAAAAGGTTGGGGACTACAGGCTTATCCATTACCTCGTCCGCCGACAAGCGATATGCTTCTTTTTTATAAACTTGCACTCGATGACATCCGTAATCTCCCACGAATAAACGGCCATCCTTGGCGCGTACAGAACTTGGGGATTTGAAGCGTTTGATCGGTTCAAGATGAGCCATATCCCTGAGACGTAGTACTTTCAGGTTCGTTAGAATATATATCCGGCCCATCTCGCCAAGGGTAGAATCACCAATGAACTGCTCTACGTAACGGCCATTTCTGTCAAACAGACATACTCGATCGTTCCCACGATCAGCTATATAAATATCACCATCCTCATCGACCGCGATACCTGCTGGTCGAGATAATTCTCCACGCTCACTACCGGAAGATCCAAATGTATCGATTGGCTTGCCAGTCTCCGAAAATACTTGGAAGCGATCATTTCTCCAATCAGAAACAACTATTTCTCCACCTGGAGCGACGGCCACACCCCAAGGCATATTGAATTGGCCAACCTCGGACCCGAAGGATCCAAAAGTGGAGATGAATTTCCCATCTGCCGAAAATTTTTGGATACGATGATTTTGTGTGTCGGATATGAGTAAATCGCCATTTCGATCGAACACCATATGCGATGGTTTATTTAGTTGCCCCTCATCAGTACCATATTCCCCCCAACGAGCGACTTCTTCACCGTCAGTTCTAAGGATCGTGATGTTGTGAGCGCCTTCATCAGATATGAAAAGTCGGCCATCTTGGTCTTGTGCCATGCCTGAAGGCCAAGTCCAACCGCCCCCGATGCCGCCTAGATCTTTATCAGCCCAACTAACCGTCCGTATACTTCCGCCAACATCGAATCTACCTAAACAATGAACTTCATTTTCCGGTCCGACTTCGATATCGATCGGATACCAAGTGATACGTCTCATTCCGAGGGTCTTCTCATAAGGGAAACCTGCCCGAAGTAAAACTTCATAATCTGAACCTGCAGCTGTTTCAGTAGTCATTATCAGCCCCCTTCGTGAGATCTAAATCAATGTTTTTGCGTACGGGTTAATTTGCTCATAGGTACCACCGACAATCGGTACAGCATCGAGTCCCAGCCACTGCTCTAGAATGCTGCTATAGATTGACCGATAATCGATCGTATGACGCAAATCCTCACCGTATATCCAATCCTTAGGGTCTATTGATGGATATTCTGCATACAGTCCACCTGAGACATGATCGCCAATGATGTATGCCCCACCGCCGGTTCCGTGATCAGTTCCAGAACCATTATCGAGAACCCGTCGTCCAAACTCAGTGAACACTAAAACAGTTACCTCGTCCGAAGCATTGTGATTTCGCAAATCCGTCATAAAATCAGAAAGAGCTTCGGTAAGCTCACTCAGGAGCCGGGGATGATTCTCATTTTCCAGAGAATGGTAATCATACCCACCATGCTGCGTATAAAAAACTCTCGTCCCTAAACCAGCCGTGTGTACTCGGACAACATCTCGCAGTGCCTGCGCGATTGGATTCTTTGCATACTCGACCGTGCTCGTATATTGGGACGGTACGTCAGCGAGCATATCTGCTCCCTTGAGTATCTCTCTCCCTGTCTGAGCTAGATAATCATTTACGAGTCCATTGCCTACCGCCGGACTATACATTCTCTTGAAAATATCAAGATTTGCAGCTCGCTCTTCTTCACGTTCAACCTTGGTCATAAGACCAAACTCATCGAGATTACCAACTGATGTAGCTGTCACACCTGGGGCCGCTAGTGCTCTCGGCAAGCCACGACCAAATGACACCGCAGTCAATGGATTCTCTGAATTAGGATCGAACTCTCTGGTTACCTTACCCAGCCAGCCCTCTGTAGCAACCTTCTCAGGTTCACAGGTATGCATGATATCCATGGCCCTGAAATGCGACCGACTCGCATTTTCATATCCAATTCCTTGAATGACTGCAACATTCCCGGCATCATATAGCTCAGACAATCCTCTCGCCGATGGGTGCCAAGCCAGTTGATCATCTATCTTAATGGTTGTCTCGGCAGGTACCGAAACGGTAGGTCTCCAGTCATACAACCGACCATCCTGATAAGGGATGAGGGTGTTCATGAAATCTAGTCCTCCAGTCAGCTGGACAACTACGAGGACAGGATCTTTTGCTTTCGTGGTCATATATACACTCCTACTAGGTTCTTACACACTTCCTGAAATTACGCGAATTGGTATTCTGGCGCCGAAACAATTAGCTGTAATAGGCGACTGATCTTTTCCGAGCTTTCTTTTCTGGCATCATCATCGTCGAACGTAAGTGTGCCAATCTGAGTCGCTAATTCGAGAAGCGCTTCATGTGTATCACTACTCACTGACAAATTCCCCGTCAGTTCTAAGCAGCTATTGACAAGTGCTCCAGGGGTTCGAACGTCACTCATCTCAATTCGAGAGATGATACTTTGAATACCAGGTTGATCAATATCTGATACTTGATTCACTGCGAAATTGACTCGTTCAGTCAAGGTTCCTGAATCGAGCCATTCCTTGCCAGTGTGCCAGCCTTCGACAGTCGGTGGATTCATCAGCGATTGCCCCATGACGGTAGTAGCTGTATTGAGACCAGCTATCGCTGGTTCCGGTACCTCAGGAGTACCTGACAATACAATCGCCCCAGCAACGAACTCACTCGGGCTCTTTATTTTGCGAAACCTTGCATTCTTGAACCAATTGGCATTGAGTAATGTTCTCATTACCTGGGTCATATCTCCCTCTGATTCCATAAAGGTTTCCACCAGTTCATCGATCGCTTCTTGATCCTGAGGAGGAGTGATACTCCAAGCCGGGACCTGTGGCTCATCAGCCACGAAGAAATTATACAAGTGCCGCGTGATGAACCTCGCGCAGTCTTCTTGCCGAACAATGATATCTATAATATCTTCGCCGTTGAAATTCCCTTTGTGCCCCAAAAATTCCTTCTCGGACTCATCGTGTTGCTCTGCACGATATATAAAGCCTGACTCAAAACCACCATATGGGTAGAGCGGAATCGGCTGCTCGAAAGTCCAACCAGTGAAAGCTCTGGCCGCCATCTTGACATCATTTTCCGTGTATGTTCCGATGCCCATCGAAAATAGTTCAAGTAACTCACGTCCGTAATTTTCGTTTACTGCGCCATCTCTGCTTTCAGAGTTGTCGAGCCAGTAAATCATATTGGGATCTTTTGAAAGATCGAGCAAGATATCGCGAAGTTTCCCTAGTCCGTTTTGCTTGAAAGTCTCGATCTGCTTGACTATCGCTGGACCATTTTCTGCCTTGTACCAGGCAGTCGCAAACACATGATGCCAAAACAAAGCCATTTTTTCACGCAGCGGCCGGTCACTTTCGGCGAGGTTGTACATCCATCTACAGGCCCAAGTTTGATAACTATCTGGACTGGAGGACTGAGGCAAATAGCGATCTAAAAGATCAACGTCTGGGTCGGAATAGTCGCTAGGGGTCAACAGCCTTTCCACCAAATCTTCGTACGATTCTGTCGCTAAAGATTCCAGTCTGTCTTGCCGTGCACCGACACCCACACGACGCATAAGATGCGCAATAAGTGCCAGCTTCTCGTCCGCATCGACAGAAACTTGAGTAGTCATAGTGCCTCTCCTACTACCTTTATGTTACAAAAGTAACTCTATTTTCCTTTTCTTGTAAGTGATTTATAGCACAGAATCGAGGACTTGTAACTGCCAATTTGCTATCAGCCACGGGGCAAATTTAATCCCCGCGTGGCAATAATATTACGTTGGATTTCGCTTGTTCCAGCCGCAATAGTGAGCGAAACAGAAGTCATATAGTATCGGCAGAATTCACCTGCTAGAGGGGCTCGAGGATCGCTAGGCCGCAGTCCACCATACAAGCCGAGCATATTTATTCCCCGTTTTGCAGTTCGCTGCTGTAGTTCTGATCCAAACATCTTCGACATTGATGACTCTTGATTCGGGACCAAATTAGATGCCTGCATCCAGGTCACTCTATAACCAAGATATTTTGCTACTTCAATCTCTATTCGCGTCTGTGCCAGTGCGTCTCTTGAAGGTCCATGATCCGCGATTGTTTGAGTTGAACCTCGTGAACCAGGCTGCGAAGAAAATTCCAAGAGACGATTGTACGGGGATACAGCTCCCGCCATCCGGTGGATACCACTCCGTTCGAAATCTAACGCAGTGGCCGCCACATACCAGCCACGATTTTCCTCACCGATCATATTTGAGGCAGGAACCCGCACATCTTCGAAAAATGTTTCATTGAAACCATGACCATCTGCCGCACCGTCATCATGCAATTGTGCGATCGGTCGGATCGTTATACCTGGTGTATCCAGCTTCAGCATAAAGTATGAAATACCTCGATGCTTCGGCGCCTCTCCATCAGTTCGTGTCAGTATATGAATCCAATCGGCCTCGACTGCCCCAGAGGTCCATATCTTCTGACCATTAATAATGAAATCATCACCATCTCGGATCGCGCGAGTCTGAAGTGATGCTAAATCAGACCCTGATCCAGGCTCGGAATAACCTTGGCACCACATCACTTTACCTTGAGCAATCGATGGAAGATGTTCCTCTTTTTGTTCTTGGGTCCCATGAATAATTAGCACTGGACCGACCCGATCAGCTCCCTGACCTCCCGATGGAGCATTCGCCATGGCTGATTCCTCATTAAAAATCATCTGTTCCCAGTACGTAGCGCCGCCGCCGCCATATGCTTCTGGCCAAGACATCGTAAGCCAGCCACCATCCGCCAGTGATCCCTCGTATTCCCGTGCAGCCTGCCAACGCGTAGTATCCCCCTCCAATGCCCCTCGGGTCCACTGCTCGTTTATGAATTTATGGACATCTGATCTGAATGATTTTTGTTCATCTGTAAATTCAAAATCCATTGGAATCCCCCAGTTTACATGTCATTTCAGTTGCCCTTAGTGTAGCCGAGATAATTTAACTGCTACTTAAACCCTTGGATTCGGAGACTGTTTACTACTACTGACACTGAAGATGATGCCATCGCAGCGGCCGCCGCAGTTGGGTTGAGAAGCCAAGTCTCAGAAAATAGCCACGGTATCGGTGATCCACTATTTCCACTGCCGACTAATAAATAAATCAGATATCCGGCTCCCGCTGCTACAGGTAACAGCACGATGTTATACAAGAAAGCCCAAAGGACATTTTGCTTGGTTACCTTCACCACGCGTTTAGACAAGCGGAACAGATCGTTTACTTGCGAAAGGTCAGAGTTCAGCAAATTGACTGTGGCGGAGCTCTGAGCCAGTGCAGAAGCCTGTACGACAGCGATCCCAACGTCAGCTTGAGCTAGAGCAGGAGCATCATTCATACCATCCCCGATCATCACCACAGATCCAGCGGCCTCTATCTGCAGTTCACGGACTAAAGCGGCTTTATCATCTGGCATCATTGATGAATGGATCTCAGAAATACCCAAACTGAGGCCAAAAGGTCGAGTTATTTCTTCTCGATCACCGGAAACTAAAATATTCCGGTAACCAGCATTACTTAGTTCGCTGACAACTCTATTCGCGCCCGATTTGACTGTGTTTTTTATGCCGTATACGCCGGAGAGTTTGCCGTCAATGGCCACTAAAACGACCCCCAGTCCATCTGCACTCATCGCCTCGATCTCTTCGACGAGTACGGAATGCTCTACACCATGGTCTTCAAGTAGGGAGATATTTCCTACCAACACCAAGTATTCAGACACTTCGGTTTCAACTGATGCCATTATGCCTTTGCCCGGAAAATATCTGAATGTAGTCGGCCAGACTAATTCGAGGTTTTGCGAATTAGCTAAATCTAGGAAAGACAAGGAAAAAGGATGCTGGGACCCACGTTCTACACTAGCAATAATTCTCAACAACTCTTGAGCGTTGGCCTGACTTCCTTGAGCAAGCACGAATTCTGACACGGAAGGAGTGCCTTCGGTCAAAGTACCGGTTTTATCAAAACATATCGTCTCTGCTTCCGTGATCTTCTGAAATACTGAGGCATCAGTAATAAGTATCCCCGATTTTGCTGCGCGACCAATGGCTACAGCTAGTGCGGCAGGAGTCGCAAGCCCCAATGCACATGGACAGGCAATAATGAGAACTGTAACGGAGGCGATGAATGCATAACGAATCGAAGGATCCGGACCATAAATCCACCAACCAAAAAACGTTGCCAATGACAGCAATATCACTAGCGGAACAAACACAGCCGACACCCGATCAGCAAATAACTGGATTGATGACTTAGACATTTGTGCCCGGTCAATGAGTTGCACGATACTCGCATATATTCCGTCTGAACTCACCCGTGAAACCTCAACCTGGAGTGCACCATCGAGGTTAACAGTACCGCCAATCACTTGATCGCCAATAGTACGAGGGGCTGGGTTTGATTCCCCGGTGATGAGAGCTTCGTTCACCAATGACTCCCCTTGAACAACAGAACCATCAAGAGGGATAGTTTCTCCAGCCCGCACAAGTACTATCTCGCCTTCAACAACAGCCTGAACTGGAATCGTATACTCATTCCCGTCTGCTTCGAGCACTCTTGCTGTAGTTGGATACTCATTCACGAGGGTGCGAAGCAAATCCGATGCCCTATTGCGAGCTCTCGCCTCCACAACACGGCCAGTCAGTAGCAGAGCAACGATAAATGCCACGGCATCAAAATACGGTCTAACTTCCGTTTCACCGTAGATATCTGGAAAAAGAAATACTGAGCTGGAAAAGAAATAGGCTATACCTACTCCGAGGCTAATTAGGGTATTCATATCGACCGTGCGATGACGAGCTGACAGAAACGTCAGTCTATGAATCGGAGCTGCCACCCAGAACACTGAAATAGTTGCTAATCCAAATGCTATTGCCTCCCTCAGAGGATAGTCAGACAACAAGAATCGATCAGCAAATACAGGCTCTTCCATGAAAAGGTTACTGATCATAAACAGCAATATCGGAACCGCTGCCGTAATACCCACGATCGTACGAGCAGTCATCAGGCGTAGTTCTCGGTCCTGATAAGAGAACACTTTGCTCCACCAACTCATAGCCTCGTTTTCGTGAGAAAATTCAAGTCCATAACCAATTTTGGTGATTGCGTGTGACAATCGATCATTAATATCATCATCACCCAGCTGAACAATGATCTGAGCATTGTTCGTCATGAGGTTCACAGATGCATCCAGAACGCCCTCGGTCGACAGTAGTGCTGTTTCGACTCGCCTAACACAGGAAGCGCAGGTCATTCCCGTTACTGAAACCGTTAGATGTTCAGATGAAGGGACCGTATTCGTCATGTATTTATCTGCGCTCGTCAGGAAGATTTCTTGTAACCGATTGCAAATTCCATCGTTTGTCCCCACGGAAGAACAAGATCAACGGAATCAATTTGAAATGCCGGCCCTAACTCATCAAGTAGTCTCCAGCTAGCTGCCGGACCGACGAGGGTATGGTGGTCACAGCAGGAACTAATTGGCTGTTCAGCAATCCCGCGATCGAACTCAAATATTTCGTCATTGCTTCCACACGGGCAGGTAAAACTAATTGTCGCCCCACACTCCGAGGGCACCACAACTGGACTAGGCGTGTAATCTTCTGAATGCATCTCTGAGGATGTAGCCGGTATAGCGGGTCCCAACGGATAACCGGATTCAGTCAGCACTGATGAAATGGCATCAAGTACATCACCACGACTGATAGAAACACTGAATGATTTAGATTTTGGCTCTCCGGAAAGAAACCGCGCTCCGGAAACACTAGCAATTTCAATCTCGATATGCTCTATGCACTTCTCACAAGTTATTGCCGGACTAAATAGAGTTAGTTCCATTACCATCTCAATCTGTTGTTAACTATACTAACTCCCAGAGAGCCAGTACGGTTTCTACGCTAATTCGAGAGTTAGGTAAATTCATGACTAATGACGGTGCGCTAGCCAACTTCATCCATTCAATCTACAAGCCAAAGGGGGAATCTGGTTCGCTCAAGCCAACCGTAATTATGCTGCATGGATACGGAGCACATGGTTTGGATTTGCTTCCTCTTGCCCCTCATTTGTGTGGGGGTCAGGTGATGGTTATCTGTCCCCAGGCACCGTTCGACGTGGAACTACCTGAGGGATACGCAATGCAAGCAAACAATCAAATGTTCACATGGGAACGAAAAGATGCTTCTGGGGACAGAATCGCATCAGATTCAACGGAAATTGTTTCTTCACTACAAGAGTTTGTCCCAGCAGCCGTTGATGAGTACGGTGGTGATGCTGACCGTGTGGCTGTCGTCGGTTTCAGCCAAGGAGGATCGCTCGCGTACCGATTATCACTTGCCAGCCCTGAGTACTATAAGGCGGTCGCCCCTCTTTCAACTTGGCTACCAGATGATGTTATCGATACAGCCAATATCCGCTCTGCCGTCGAGTCCGCGCTTCCATTTCTTGTCCAGCATGGCACTACTGACCAGATGGTAGACATTGCCCGCGGACGTGATTCCTACGAACGCCTGCTGGAAAAAGGAATAAACGTTGAGCTGAAAGAGTACCCAATGCAGCACGAAATAAATCAGGCTTCTATCGCCGATTTATCAAGCTTTCTTAGTGAGCACCTAGGAATCAACCCACCTCAATAGACTGCACTCTGCCAGAACTTATTCAGTCCCTCGTGCGCTGCCACTGAACAAGGGTGTAAGGAGGGTCAGCATCTTTATGATGTTCAAATACTGCCTCTACTTCTTCACCTATTGTCACAGGTCGCATCGGATCACCAATCAAATTTCCAACCATGCGAACGTTATCCGCACCCGGTAATTCCACTAGAACAACCATGTAAGGACAGCTGGTCTGCAGTGCTGGATGAACGGGGTGCCAGACTCTTTCCCAAGAATATATTTTCCCTTTTGGTTCAACTTTTACATACTCAAGGTCAAACTTATGGCATCGATGGCACAGCCACTCGGGACCCCATTGATGAGCCTTACAGTCGTCACAGTATTGAACTACAAGTTCGTCACGTTCGATCGCTTCCCAATATGGGATATCCAGCCCATCTTGCCAAGGTCGAGGTTCCGCTAGTCCAGGAGGAAGATACGTGTCAGGATTAGTCGCATGCCACTGTGAAAGTTCGCCGGTTGTCATCTGTCTACCCCCAAAATACAACTACTTACTGGAGTTACCATAGGTCCAGATGCCACTAACGCAACCTCCGGGTTTGCAAGCTGATTCGGTGATTGACCTCGAAGTTGCCGCGCAGCTTCAATTATTAATTCAAGTCCGTGCATGTAGCATTCAGCCAAGTTTCCACCACTGGTGTTTATAGGCATCTTCCCATCCGGAGCTTTGAAATTTTCTAAAGTGAAGAACTCATTAACTTCGTCGGGGGCGCACAGGCCGTGCTCAACTATACTCATCATCACTCCACCAGTGAAATTTTCGTACACCTGCGCGACATCGACATCTTCCGGACCCACTCCGGCTATCTCATAAAGTCTCTTAGCAACATGCTGGAAATTAGATGTGGCGTATAAATCAGCGTTGTGAGCTGCCGCCTGATTTCTAGGGGTCGATCCCTGTGCAGCAGCTAAGACTACTGCTGGTTCGGGTTTCAGATCACGGGCTCTCTCTACTGATGTCACAATCATTGCTGCAGCTCCGTCATTCTCCATGCAGCAGTCAAATAAATGGAACGGCTCCACAATCCAACGTGACTGGTCATAGATTTCTTCGGTCAGCTCTCGACCATGCATAACTGCCCGCGGATTCTGTTGAGCATGGAAATACGATGCCATTGATATTGCTCTCAACGCTTCCTGTTGCACACCATTTTCGTGCATGAAGCGTCTAACTCGCATCGCGAACGACTGAGCAGGGGACATTAAACCGAAGGGTGCAGTCCATTTGCCATCATTATTGATCTCATTAACTACAGCGCCCTGCCCGAATCTCCCGAACTGGCCCTGTGCTAGGGAGCGGTAGACAACTACAACCTCACACTGACCAGAAATGATCGCTGAGACCGCGTTTGCTAGTGCGCCAGAACCTCCACCGCCACCGCCGCCCCAAAACATATTTGAAAGGCGCATCTCCTTGATGCCTAAAGCGGCCGCCAATCTATCTGGCGACGAGCGCTCATTAGAATATGAGGCGAATCCGTCTATATCACGTGGATCTACTCCGGCGTCCTCGCAGGCGAGAAGAATCGCTTCTAAACACATTTTAAATTCGCCATCAGGAGCTGCTGCTCGCTTGTAATATTTGGTCTCGCCTAGACCAGATATAGCAGTCCGCCCTCTCATCGGATGGTCAGACATAACTTACCTACCCTTCACTAGATTCTCTTCGCATGAGAGAGTAACAAATATTCCTGATTTACGTCAGAAAATCAACCACCTAACAGAGTTATAGACGTTAGAATTCTAGGCATGGCAACTTTAGACCCGATGCAACAGTTACTTAGCGATTTAGTAGCCGAGCAGGATTATCTAGATCAGGCTCTGTCGGTGGTTCCAGTGGACGTTTGGGAACATCCATCTCCAGCCGACGGATGGTTGCTGCGAGACTGTATAGCACATTTAGCTGACGTGGATGAAAATGCAGCTTATGTGGCCACTCACAAGGAATATCCGAAGAAATCCGCAACGACTGAACCATCTCAACCGCCTACTGACATGCTCCAGAGTCAAAGACAAAGGGAGGCGAGAAATTTATCGATTGATGAACTCGTAGCTTGGTGGCGGGATGCTCGCACCCGACAAAACACAGCGCTAAAAGCACTTGATGCCAAGGATAGATTACCTTGGGCAGGGCCACCTATGTCAGTACGCTCGTTTGCGACTGCTCGATTAATGGAATGCTGGTCGCATGGCCTGGATGCTCTTGATGCAGCGGAAATTGCTCCTGTCGACTCAGATCGTCTAATTCATGTTGCTCACTTGGGAGTGATAACCAGAAATTTTGCGTATCTAAATCGCGATCTTGATGTTCCCGATACTCCCATCTATGTGGAACTGATAGCTCCTTCCGGAGAATCATGGGAGTGGGGACCCGAGGACGCTCCGGATCATATAAAAGGCACTGCCGGCGATTTCTGTCGTGTAGTAACACAAAGAATCCATTACACAGATACAAATCTCGAGGCTACTGGTGAACTCGCATCAGAGTTCCTCAGTATTGCACAGGCGTTTGCGGGACCACCGGGTCCAGGTCGCGAACCAAATACCTAGGACATCGTAGGAAATCTTAATTTGATAAGCGCAAACAGTAGAGGATTTGTTGATATGCCGGTTACTCCTCTCCGGTACGGAATTATCGGTACTGGGCTGATGGGCCGCGAGCACCTCCGAATTCTGGCCTTAATTCCAGAGGTTGAGACAGTAGCGATTTGTGACCCTCATTCTGATTCGATAGAAGAAGCGCTTAAAATCACCCCGGGCGCAGATACATACGACGACTTTGCCGATTTCCTAAACAGAGATGATCTTGACGTCGTGATAGTCGCCACACCAAATCACACTCATGCTGACATCGTAACTGCACTGGTCCAGAAAGGCCCACACTTATTGATTGAAAAGCCAATGGCCACCACCATTGAGGATGCAAAAACACTTCATTCACTTCTGTCTGATTATCAGTCACTGGCTTGGATCGGCATGGAATATCGATATGCTCCTCCTGTGGCACAAGCTATTGAAAGAAGCGACTCCGGTGAAATAGGTACCCTCAGAATGCTGTCTATTAGAGAACACAGGTATCCCTTCCTTCCAAAAATTGATGATTGGAATCGATTTAATAAAAATACGGGCGGTACTCTAGTCGAGAAGTGTTGCCATTTTTTTGATTTGATGAGACACATTCTGAAATCCGAGCCGACCCAAGTGTTTGCGTCGGGGGCAATTGACGTCAATCACCTAAACGAAACTTATGACGAGGGGAAACCGGACATTATCGACAACGCACTTGTGATAGTTGACTTCGAATCAGGTGCTCGAGCTTCACTAGACCTATGCATGTTTGCAGAACAAAGTACCGATCAAACTGAAATCCATTTCGTTGGCGATGCCGGGAAAATTGAATGCCGACAACCTGCTAATTCCGTGACGATTGGATTACGCCACCAAGGATGGGAAAATTGGGCCGTTGGAGCATTCCGAGACTCTGAAAGACTGCGCACTGATTATATTGATATTTCAACTGATATTAGTAACGGACATGGTGGGGCCACCTTCCATGAACATCAGGCATTTCTCAGGGCAATTCAACAAGGTCAAAGGCCTTCGGTCTCCTCGTTAGATGGCCTTATGGCAGTACTCATGGGTGCCGCAGCTGAGATTTCAATTCGGCAAAATCGTGTAGTGCGTATGAGTGAACTTACTGATTACTAGCCTATCACTCCCACGGTACGATACTGTTCTGGTTATAATCTGAACAAGGTGATAAATATGGAACTTCCGCTCGAACACTTGCGAGTAATTGACCTTTCCTCTGGCCCTGTAGGAGGGATGGCATCAATGATCCTTAGTGATTTCGGTGCAGACGTAATTAAGGTCGAACGGCCAGGGGGAGACCCTTTCAGGGAGCTCCCAAATTCTCCAATGTGGCTGCGCGGAAAACGTTCCATTGAACTTGATCTCAAACGTGAGATAGAACGAGAGAGACTTTATCGATTAGTAGAAACTTCAGATGTGGTTTTAGCCGCATTCCGAGCCCACTCCGCCGTTGACCTTGGGTGTGACTATGACGTACTCGCTGGACGCAATCCAGGAATCGTCTACTGCCAAATTTCGGGATTCGGCCCATATGGACCATATGTTGGGTATCCGGGATACGAGGCAGTAGTAGCTGCCAAAGCGGGAAGAATGCAGTCATTCAGCGGGATGATTAATCGACCTGGACCGATCTATTCAACGGTGCCCGCGTCTACACATGCTACATCTCAGGCCGCGGTTACTGGGATAATGGCCGGATTAATAGCAAGAGACAGAATAGGTTTTGGTCAATATCTTGAGACAAGTCTAATCCAAGGATTTCTTCCATACGATCTAGCTGGATTGACAGTCCAGAGCCTTCTCGCGAATGATCCTGCAAAATGGAAGGAATTACTTCCTGTGCCTGGCGCTGCAGCATCTATGATGCCTACTATCAACTATCACCCTGTGCAGACAAAGGACGGAAGCTGGATTCAGCTCGGTAATCTACTGCAGCACCTCTTTGAAAATTTCGTAGTAGCTTCTGAATTATTTGACGTCTATACGGATAAGAGATTTTCTGGATCCCCCGCTGAATGGAGTGACGAAGCGCGTGAAGAATTTCGTGATCGAATGCTCAAAAGAATGAGAGAAAAAACCAAAGACGAATGGATGCAAATCTTTTCAGATCACGGTAGCGTGGTGGCGCATCCATGGCAGAGCACCCAGCAGGCGTTATCCGACCCAGATCTCACTGCTAATGGCCATGTGCTAGAAGTTACTGATTCCCGAGGCCCACGATTGAAAAGTAATACGTCTGTCACCGAAGCTGTTCTCGGCATGTTTGGTGAAACTCAGGATGAGCGACCTCCGATGAAGCAATTGGGTCCACTCGCTCAATTCACGAAAAGTCCTGCAGAAATCAATGGTGCCGTTCCTCGCTCAGGACAGCATACATTTGAAGTATTTGATTCGGAGACTGATTCTCCGCGCTCCACTTGGAAAGCATTTACCGGAGGAGATACTTCCGGTGCCCCCGCGCTTGAAGGCACACTGGTGCTCGATTTTGCAACTATCATTGCTGGCCCGCTGGCCTCAGCACATCTTGCAGACCTAGGAGCTCGCGTAATTAAGGTTGAACAACCTGGTGGAGATCCGTTTCGGGGTATGGGAGCTGGTGGAATTAGTGCGATGAAGACAAATGCTGGCAAGGAAAGCATTGTTGTCGACCTAAAGCAGGAAGACGGACAAAAAGTCGTCACGAAATTACTGGAAATAGCCGATATTGTCATTCACAACTATCGACCCGGCGTCCCGGAAAAATTAAAAATCGGTTACGAGGATGCAATTAAAGTAAATCCCCAAATAATATATGTCACCATGAACGGATATGGACGTAATGGTCCAAGTGCCCACCGACCCTCCACGCATCCAATTCCGGGTGCTGGCATAGGTGGAGCCTATTACCAGGTAGGGACCTTGCAGGAAAGCACCGATGACCTCGAAAAATTACGAGAAGGAGCCCGTCAACTCTCTAGGGCGAATGAAGTAAATCCTGATCCTAATACAACTGCTGTCATTACCACTGCAGCCTCAATCGGCCTATACCATAGACAGAAGACAGGGATGGGGCAGGAAATACTCGTCGACATGATGGGTGCGAATGCGTACGCTAATTCGGATGATTTCATCTGGTACGAAGACAAACCAGAGCGACCCGATTTAGGGGACACATTGCTGGGTCCGGACGCAACATACCGCTTGTATGAATGCAGCGAAGGATGGGTATTTCTTGGCTTATTTCTTGAGAAGGAATGGATACAATTCTGCAACGCAATCGAATCGCCTGAACTTGCATCTGATCGGAGATTTAGAACGAGACAAGATCGAGTGCAAAACAGAGGCCAATTAGAAAACTTACTTTCCTCGTTGTTTATTGGTGACACAGCCGATAACTGGGAGCAGCTGCTTGCCACAATCGGACTAGGATGCGTGAGAGCTGACGGGCCTCTACCTGGTGAATTTTGGTTTAAAGATGAACACGTCAAAGTAAACGAATATACCGCTCCAGTAGTACATGGGGAACACGGACAATACACTCGCCATGGCTCCGTTGTTCGAATGAGGAGGACCCCTAACGTACTGGAGGCTGCACCTATGGCAGG
>DEAP01000002.1:0-18547 GCA_002348225.1 Dehalococcoidia bacterium UBA2979 | reverse complement strand
GGCTGCACCTATGGCAGGCGAACAAACGGACTCTATTCTTTCTGAGCTCGGGTATCAGCCACCTGAAATCAATGTCCTCCGAGAAAATGGCACGGTTTGGAGTGAAGCCGCGGTATACAGAGAATCTTAGATCACCCTGAAACAACATATACTGTTTATCAATTCAGAGATTAATCGGGGGTGAAATATGCTTTGGGAACTGCGACAATACCATATTCGAGATGGCAAAAAACAGGAATGGGTAGAACTCATGGAAAGGGAAATCATCCCATTTCAAGTTTCAAAAGGGATGGTGATCCTTGGTTCATTCACGGGTGAAGAAGACGAGCATATATACATATGGCTCCGACGATTCGAGAATGAGTCAGAGCGGGAGCGTTTGTACCAAGAAGTTTATGAAAGTGACCACTGGAAAAACAATATCGGTCCTAAAATACCTGATTTGATGGATCGAGAAAAAATTAGCGTCACACGACTGGAACCAACTGGCTTATCACCGATGCAGTAAACTCCGCTAGCGACGAGTAATGTTGGCCCCAAGAGCAGTCAGGCTGCCGGCTAAGTCTTCGTATCCTCGATCCAAGTGGTGGATATCTTCGACGATCGTGACACCTTCAGCACATAGCGCGGCTACCACAACTGCCGCCCCAGCCCGTATGTCCAGTGCATTGACTTCAGCTCCAAGTAGGCGTGATGGCCCCTCAACCACCACTGAAGAGCTGCTTCCAAGCGTGATTTGAGCTCCCATCTTGCGGAGTTCACTCACGTACAACGTACGATTGTCATACACCCGCTCATGCACAAAGGATACCCCTGGGATTTGCGTGAGAGCTGAAGCCATCGGCGGATGGAGATCCGTTGCAAATCCCGGATATGGCACAGCCTGGACCGAAATCGGTTGCAGAGTCCTCTCACACCAAACGTGAATCGCTTCATCTTCAAGGAAACCAGATCTATCATAGTGGACCGATACTCCGATTTCCTCGAGTTTTGAAAGCAGGCTGTCCAGATGGGCAGGCACAGCATTAGTCACCTGCACCGCACCTCGTGTGGCAACAGCCGCAAGAAGCAACGTGCCTGCTTCCAAACGATCAGGAATTATCTTAAATTCGCACGCATGTAATTTACTGACCCCTGTAACCGAGATATGAGCAGTCCCCTGACCCACAATCTGAGCTCCCATCGAATTAAGTAGATTTGCGACCATTTCAACTTCAGGTTCGGCAGCACAATTGACAATAGTAGTCACACCCTCGGCTAATACTGACGCCAATAATAGATTCACTGTACCCAAAACACTCGGATAATCAAAGAAAATTCGCGTGCCCACTAATCCAGTTGAGACTTGGACAACCCAATTATTTTCCTCAAGCCTGACTTCTGCTCCAAGCGCTCGAAACCCAGCAAGATGAATATCAAGAGGTCTCGATCCTATAACATCACCACCAGGTGGAGGGCATGTCGCAGACCCTTCTCTGCCTAACAATGCCCCTACAAGCAAAAATGAGGCACGCAACTTTCTAACTGACTCAGGAGTAGGAACGGTTGATTTTATGGAATCAGTTTTTAGGCTAAGGGAATGACCGTCTTTTTTGACCTGTGTCCCTAGTCCCACCATGATGTCGGTTAGTTCGTCTATGTCCGCGATTAGTGGAACGTTATGAAGCACTACTTCCTCTGAGGTTAATAACGTTGCGGCCACGGCATACAGCGCAGCATTCTTCGAGCCGGAAACGTGAATTTCACCTCTAAGTGGCTCAGATCCTACTATTTCATAACTAGCCATGACTTCGCACCTTGTATATCCTCAGACGCAAGTATTACACAAGATCTCTATTGAGTCGGATATCAGCACTAAATTGCTCTTCTATGTGGCAATAGAAACTTATCTATTCAGAAACCTCTGATTCTTGCTGAACGTCAGCCAATACATTCACTTCGTCATGAACAACTTGCAGAAAACCACCGGCCAGCGTCACCGATTGAGCTCCGTCTGGACCGTACAGAGTAAGCTCGCCCGCATCGAGACTCGTCATCAGCGCTGTATGAGACGGGAGTATCGTGATCTGGCCATCGCTCGCAGGAACGACAATTTTCTGTACATCACTCAACTCGAGTATCGATTTTTCGGCGGTGACTATATTCACTGATAAAGCCATATCATTAACTCCAAATCAGACCGGATTATTAGCCAGCTGCCAGCTGCTTGCCTTTTTCAATCGCATCATCAATATTTCCGCACATGTAGAACGCTTGTTCCGGAAGATCGTCATGCTGGCCTTCCAGAATTTGTTTGAAGCCTTCAACGGTTTCAGCAACGGTGACATAACGACCAGGGTTACCAGTGAAAACTTCTCCTACAAAGAACGGCTGCGATAGGAATCGCTCCACTCGTCTAGCTCGTGCAACCGTAGCTTTATCCTCGTCGGAAAGTTCTTCAATCCCAAGAATCGCGATAATATCCTGTAGATCCTTATAACGTTGAAGTGTCTGAACCACTCCCTGCGCGACGTTGTAATGTTCCTCACCGACCACTAATGGATCTAAGACTCGGCTGTTTGATGTTAAGGGATTTACTGCCGGATAAAGTCCCTTTTCAACTAACGCCCGATCAAGTGTGATGGTTGAGTCGAGGTGACCGAACGTTGTAGCAACACCTGGGTCCGTATAATCATCAGCAGGTACGTAAATAGCCTGAAATGAAGTAATTGAACCCTTGTTTGTCGAGGTGATTCTTTCTTCAAGAACCCCTACCTCAGACGCCAATGTTGGCTGATAGCCCACGGCCGAAGGCATTCTTCCGAGTAGAGCCGAAACTTCCATTCCAGCAAGTGTGTATCGATATATGTTGTCCACAAAGAGGAGCACGTCTCTGTTCTCTTCATCACGGAAGTACTCAGCCATCGTGAGGCCACTCAGTGCCACACGAAGTCTAACACCTGGAGGCTCATTCATCTGACCATATACCAGTGCAGTCTTATCGAGTACACCAGATTCTTCCATCTCATGCCAGAGATCATTGCCTTCACGGGAACGCTCTCCCACACCAGCAAACACTGAAAGGCCACCGTGTTCTGTAGCTAAGTTTCTAATGAGCTCAGTATTTGTGACGGTCTTACCTGTACCTGCACCACCAAAAAGTCCCACTTTTCCACCTTTTGCAAGTGGTGCGACTAAGTCAATAACCTTTACTCCCGTCTCTAGGACGGAGGCAGACGTTTCCTGTTCGGAAAACGCCGGAGCGGCTCGGTGGATCGGCCATCTCTTCTGATCTGCAGCAATTGGTGCACCCGGATCAAGTGGTTCACCAGCCACATTGAAAATTCTTCCTAGAGTTTCTGGCCCGACCGGAACTGTGATTGGCTCTCCTGTGTCAGTTGCCTTTGCACCTCTCGCAAGTCCATCGGTTGAATCAAGTGCTAAAGCTCTCACCCAGTTGTTTCCATTGTGCTGCTGGACCTCGGCAATGAGGTTCTCGCCGTTCAAATCTATATTGATCGCATTGAATACGTCAGGGAGTTCACCCGTAGGAAACTCCACATCTACCACCGTACCAATTACCTGCCGTACTGTTCCTTCTGCCATAAAAGTATCTCCTCGATGTGCGGATTAAACCTATAAAACGCGCATAGTTCCTTTCATTATCTCTTTCATTTCTAAATCACTCTTTCTAATCAACCTTCGAGAGCCACAGTCCCACCCACGATATCCAAAAGTTCGCCGGTGATTCCTTCTTGTCGTGCTTTGTTGTATTCAAGGGTTAAGTTATCAACCATCTCCGTCGCCGCATCCGTCGCCTGACGCATAGCAACCATCCGAGCCGACTGCTCGGATGCTCGAGCCTCCAACAGAGCGGCATATATCTGCATTTCCACGAAGCGAGGAAGGAGAGTGTCGAGAAGTGCAATCGGCGAAGGCTCAAACAACATGTCTCCAGCTGAACCAATCTCCTCTGATTCCTCTGGTGGCTCCACCGGAAGTACCTGTACTACCTCTGGAGTTTGTATTGCCGCATTTATAAATCGTGAGAACCCAACAAATACTTGGTCTATCTCCCCTGACTCAAACTTAGCCGTCACCATCTCTGCAATCGGACGAATTTCGGAGAACTCGGGGAAATCACCAAGGCCGATCCATTCAGCCATAATTGGCATACCAGCACGACTAAAGAAATCTCGCCCTTTACGGCCTACAGGAAGAACGCTAACTGAGTCCACATTAGGTTGTACTTCTAGAAGAAAGTTTGCACCCTTCCTGTTCATATTTGCGTTCAAACCACCGGCTAGCCCTCTATCGGCAGTCAGGTGGATGTACGCTACATTCTTAACTTGCCTGCTAGTGAGTAATGGATGAACGGTCTCACCTTGATTACCGCTAAGGGCGTCAGCGATCTGACTCAATACCGCTGTCATCCTGTCAGCGTAAGGGCGCGACTGAACAGCCCGCTCAGTTGCACGGCGCATCTTTGACGCCGAAACAAGTTCCATAGCTCGGGTAACCTTTGAAGTATTCGCCACTGAACGAATACGATCTTTGATAGCCCTTATGTCACCAGCCATGCCCGAGCTCCCTCTTCATATCTCCTGATTTACTAAACTCTAGTAAGCCACAGTTCCCTTGAAGTCATCGATAGCCTGTTTCAGAGTTTCCTCATCCGCATCCTCGTAATCACCTGAGTCAGTTATTTTCTTCAGCAAATCGCTATGTCCACTTGCCATATATTCATGAAAAGCTGCCTCAAATCCAACTATGCTCTCCGATGGAACATCATCTAGATAGCCATTAACTCCTGCATAGAGGATCGAAACCTGCTGACCGAGAGACAGAGGCTGATACTGCGGTTGCTTTAATAACTCAACCAAACGCTCACCCCGAACCAGCTGCTGCTTTGTAGCATCATCAAGATCGTCTGTACCAAACTGTGCGAATGCCTTCAGTTCGTCGTACTGCGACAAGTCGAGTCGTAGTGAACCAGCTACTTTCTTCATCGCCTTAGTAAGCGCAGACCCTCCAACTCGCGACACTGAAATGCCTGGGTTACAAGCAGGCCTGATACCCGAATTGAACCTATCTTGCTCAAGAAAAATCTGTCCATCAGTAATAGAAATAACATTTGTAGGGATATAAGCCGAAACATCCCCTGCTTGTGTCTCAATAATTGGAAGCGCTGTACTCGAACCACCGCCCAGATCATCGGTAACTCTTGCTGATCTCTCAAGCAATCTGGAATGCAAGTAGAAAATATCGCCTGGATATGCCTCTCGCCCGGGAGGACGTCTCAACAGAAGGGATACTTCTCGATACGCCCAGGCATGCTTCGAAAGGTCATCGTAAATTATCAAAACATCACGACCCTGCGACACAAAATACTCAGACATCGCCACTCCTGCATATGGAGCGAGGTACTGGAGTGCTGCTGACTCAGACGCCGAAGCCGAAACGATAATCGTGTGGTCAAGGGCTCCATTTTCAGCGAGCGTGGCGGCAGACTGAGCAACTTTCGCTTCTTTCTGTCCAACAGAAACATAGATGCATATCACATCGCTATTCTTTTGATTGATGATCGAGTCGATCGCGATGGCGGTCTTTCCGATGGATCTATCCCCAATGATCAACTCACGTTGACCTCTTCCAAGCGGAATCATCGCATCAATCGCTTTAATACCAGTTTGAAGAGGTTGGTCAACAGACACTCGCGAAACCACGTCTGGTGCTATTTTTTCCATCGGATATGTTTCGGTAGTGGTGAGTGGACCTTTTTCGTCTATAGGGTCACCGAGAGCATTCACGACGCGGCCTAATAGTCCTTCACCCACAGGTACTGACGCTACCTGCCCGGTGGTTCTTGCCTCAGCGCCTTCCTTAATGGAGGAGGCGTCACCCATGACCACTGCACCCACTGTCTCTTCTTCTAGGTTCAGTGCTAACCCACGGATTGAACGTCCTGATTCATCTTGAACGTCGAATTCAATCAATTCTGATGTAAGGCAATCGCCCAATCCGTGGATCCTTGCGATCCCATCACCAGCTTCAATCACAGTTCCCACGTTCGCACTCGAAACTCCCGCATCGAAGTTTTGAATCTGCTCCCGAAGTATCGACGCTATTTCTTCAGCTCTAACTGCCATAGGTCACCTCACTTCACCCTTTTCTCTATCACTCTATGTCCGAGCTATGTGCGACTTAAGTGCACTTAGCTGTCCCCTTGTTGACGCGTCTATCAGCTGATCTCCTACTCGGATCACTAATCCACCAATTATTGACTCGTCCACCCTGGTTTCTATTATTATGTTTTTCCCCAACGCGTCAGACAATTTACCTGCTATGTCGTCAGCCTGCGTTCCATCTAACTCTACGGCGCTGGTGACCATCGCTCTGGCAATGTTTCTTTCCTCGTCCACTAGCTCTTGAAAGAAAGACTGAATCGAAGGACCAAGTGTCAGTCGATTCTTTCTCCGCAAGAGACGAAATAGATTCATCTGCTCGGTTGAGGTATCAGGTATGACTTTTTTGACTATGCTCTGGAATGCTTCATCGGTCATCCCATCACCCTGAAGTGCCTCTGAGTAACCTGGCTGTGCCGTAAGAGCAGCAAGGCCCTCCATTGCTTCTAACCAACTGTCAAGAGTATTCGAATCCCGAGCGATCTCTAGGATCGCGCTGGCGTATCGTCTGCCCGCAACATCTCTAGTACCTGACACTGTTACATCCGCCCCGAACTACTTTATTTCTTTTCAGAATCGCTAAAGGATGTGCCTACCAGTGACTCAGTAATGAGTCTTTGATGCGCATCTCTGTCTAACGATTGACCTATGACGCGCTCAGCCGCGTTGACTGTTAACTCAGCAAACTCAGAACGCAATGAATTGATCGCTTGCTGACGTTCGGCATCTATCTCGGCTCTAGCCCTGCTGACGATTTGTTCTGCCTCAGATCTTGCCTGCGTCTCCAGCTCCTCGCTAAGCCGGGCAGCTGTCTCCTGTGCACGTGCCACAAGTTCACGCCCCTCAGTTCTAGCTTCCTCAAGAGCTGCTTTCGCTTGTTCTTGGCTTCTCTCTGCAGCTTCAGATGCTTCAACCGAAGCATTCAGGCCAGCTTCGATCTTCTCTCGACGTTCGTCGACGATTCGCATGATAGGACCCCAAGCAAGGAGCCTTAAAATGAGCAGAAGAACGCCAAAATTGACGAGCTGCGCAATTAGTCCAGGGAGATTGATGCCTAGGGCCGAAATTCCACCACTACTCTCCGCTGCCATAACTGCCAGAGGATTCAGTGCAGCAACCACAACCATGGAAGCCAAAAATATAACTTTCTGTTGCCACGATAAATTGACTGTATTTGTTTGTTCCATTATCAGTGGCTCCTTCCTGCAGGCCGACTCATCAGTTGATGGCCGGCATGACTAATCAGTAAATCTGATTTTCATGCTGGTCTA
Organism: Dehalococcoidia bacterium UBA2979; assembly: GCA_002348225.1. Lineage (GTDB taxonomy): Bacteria > Chloroflexota > Dehalococcoidia > UBA2979 > UBA2979 > UBA2979. Next base: position 11,112 of record DEAP01000002.1, on the reverse strand, counting down.
AACCCAGCTATAAAATCTAGAATACAAATCCGATAAGAATTGCTACTACTAACGCATAGATTGCCACGGCTTCCGCGAAAGCAATTGCCAGAATCATATTTGTCTGAATCACTCCAGCTGCTTCTGGGTTCCTACCAAGAGCTTCCATAGCCTTAGAGCCAAGCATACCAATACCGATAGCTGGCCCTAGTCCACCAACACCCATCGCAATACCGGCTGCTATGAACTTCATGGATGCTTCAGTGGATTCATTATCCGCTGCACCTTCTGCAACCACGACAGCAGTCGCAATCAACCACATTGCCGCCGACAGTAAGCTCACATAAAAAGCTCTACTTCTTATCTTCATGATCTGGTCCTCCTACTTCTTAGTAACTTTCCAGTTACGTTTTTCCTTATTTATTTCAGCTCATTCACTGGAGCGTCTTTCAGACACGCCGTGAATAATACCCTTATGTTCTACGCAGGCACGGCTTCCTGCTGATGTTGAACGTGTTCCTCGTCATGTCCATCATCATGATCACCGTGAGCCGTCACTGCTGTAGCAGCAAAGACCGTTGTTAGCATCGCAAACACAAACGCCTGAACAAGGCCCACAAACAGTTCGAGCAAATAAAACACGTCGGTGAGTAAAAATGGGATCAAGAATGTCATCATCAACAGCAATACTTCGCCAGCGAATATATTTCCAAACAACCTAAACGTGAAAGAGACAATTCGTGACAGTTCGCTTACAAACTCAAGTATACCCACGAAAATATCGATAACCCCAAATCCACCTTTCTTGTAGAAGTCCCAAGCAAAGAATTTCTTCAGGTACGACACCCCGAGTGCCTGTAAGCCCCATATCTCCACAAAAATAAATGAATATATAGCGATAGCCAGCGGGGCGTTCATATCAGACATAACGGACCTCAGAGCGGGTGCAATCACGCCGTAAGAGACTCCTTCAGCCCCTCCTGAGGCATTTGCGAGAGTAGTAGCAGAGCCAGTGGCATCCCTACTTACAGTTTCCAGGCTTCCAGCGCGGCTATCGCCATGCCCGTCATGATCATGAGCCAAATCCACTTTCTCAGCCTTTAGAGGAATATATGTGATCTCGAATCCGGCAATCTTAGCTTCCTCAAAATGAACCATTGAATTACCACCATGCCCTGGTTCGGTTCTACCTATGACGTTGAAAACGGGTAAAAGACCTGAATAGTTGGACACCAAAATAAAAAAGAAGATAGTGGCAACTAACGGGAAAAATTTTCTTGCATTTTCTGGTCCTGCTGCTTGTTCAATGAATCCGTAAAAGGCCATGACGGCAGCTTCCACAACCCCTGAAAAACCTCTGGGAACGATTGACACTCCCTTACGGACAAATACCGCTGCTATCACAAGGATCACTACCATGATCCAAGATGTGAACATGGTATTGGTAATATTGAATTCTCCAATAACGGGAATATCAATACCTGTATGCCAAATAATTTCTGGTGAAACAATTATGAAAGGTGGGGGTGGAGTGAGCACAAAGTACCCACCTACCATGAGCACTATAACTCCGACTGCGATTAATCCGGCCTTCACCTGGACTCCCATCATCTTTTCCGCTTTACTGAACGTCGTTCTTGAAACTTCACAACGTCCATGAGGCGGCGTATTGCGTCCGTAACTCCCACAGCAATGCCTAAAAATAAACCAAGCAGTGTGAGTACCGGATCAGAGTCTAACTGGGTATCTATCCAACGGCCACCCAGTGTTCCTCCAATAATCCAAAACGCCAGCGACCCCCCTATACCTAACAGCCTAAAAGCTGGTGACTTACCCACAATACAACTCCCTGCCGCGAGTTGCTAGCGCTGACGCTAACATCAACAAAACGTGCGCGCAACATGATCATATTAACTCATCGTTTCTTGGAAAATCCTATTCTTCAGAATCGGTCTCGCCTAAATTATCAAGATCAAGTCCTTCGACAAGATCGCGGAAAGGCGACAATTTCTGAAGTTCTTCGTCAGTGACTGGATTTAGTAGTTCCTGATTAAAGTCATCGTCGTCATCATCAGGTAATTGTATGCTTGCCTCCTCCATAAGTTCCTGGCTAGCCATTATATTTGCTCCTGATCTGACTGCGATTGCAAGGGCGTCGGATGTACGGGAATCTATAGAATGTGTATCACCGTCCTGCTCGATAATGATACGAGCAAAATATACGTCTTCTTTTAGAGAAGTGATTCTTACTTCTTTCACTTTTCCTCCGAGCATCTCGATAGTATTCAGAAGTAGATCGTGTGTCATGGGACGAGGAGTCTCCTGCTCTTGCAAAGCAAGGGTGATCGCTTGGGCCATATCAGACCCTACCCAGATGGCAAGGTATCGCTCGCCGGACACTTCCTTTAGCACAACTACAGGACGCTGTTGGCGAACACCCACTCGGACAGAGTCAATCGAAAGTTCCAAATCTGATTCTATGTGTGACAACATTTACCCCGCATCACGCTCCAAGCGCACTTTCGATTCTAAGAAAACTCTCTGAAGTTAGCAATACTATCCAAAGATTCAATTTCACCTGTCAAGAGTGGCCATGATGTCGCTGCGAGTTTGCTCCGACGCCTGCCTTATCGAATCTTGCCAGCCTCCCGGAGCACAGCCGGGATCTCCAGCCGTACCCTCTTCCCAAGCATACAAGATCCCCCTAGAGCTATTTATAATAAATCCACCACCGTTGCGATCGCTCGAGGAAGAAATTACTGCTTCCAAATCACCAGACTGGGCACCAACTCCCGGTATCAGAAAAGGCAGATCAACTCCTTCGCTTCTCAGGAGTGCTGCTTCCTCCGGATAGGTGGCTCCGACGACAAGGCCTATATTCCCATTAATATTCCACTCCTGTGCTTGTCGTGCGACATGCAGAAATAAGGGTTGGTTAGACTCACCCACTAACAGATCTTGAAAGTCGCTGGACCCTGGATTAGATGTTTTACAAAGAACGAATACTCCTTTTTCAGGCCTATTAAAAAACGGTGAGACTGAATCTCTACCCAGATAAGGATTTACCGTTACCGCATCCGCATTCATTCGGTCGAATATTGCGGTCGCATAGGCCTCTCCAGTATGGCCGATATCCCCCCGCTTCGCGTCGAGTATTACGGGAATCTCTCTTGGAATGATGGTAATCAACTCGTTTAACAATGCGATTCCTTCGATTCCCTCACGCTCGAAGAAGGCAATATTCGGTTTATAAGAGCAAACCAGGTCAGAAGTTGACTCGACTACCGATAAAAGAAATTCACGCATCGTCACACCTGGTGGAATCCTAGAAGGATCAGGATCAATGCCCACACATAATCGGGAATTATTTTTCTCTGCTAGTAGGAGATATTTCTCGAAAAAATTCATTCTGATTCAAACGTTACACTAGCGATCAATTGATTGGAAGCGGTACGGGATTCACAGACACCATCGGAATCATGCATCCTGCAGTCTCGAGCCTAGCAACGGAGGCAACAAAGCCAGCTGGATCACCAGTGACGAAAACGGATATGGGATTAAAACTCTTGCTCACATTATCCGAACTACGTGATTCGGTCCAAAGTTCCAAGGTTCTTTTTGCCACTGGTAAGGCTGCATCGAAAAGCTTAACTCCGTCAGGAAGTACTTCACGAATCTCCTCATATACGAAACTATAGTGACTACAACCTAGTGCCACACTATCCACTCCATCAGAACTTATGAGATTGAGGAGTTCCTGCAGAACTGAATCAAGGTCTTTACCCGTAAGTTCACCTCGCTCAATACTACTAGCGAGGCCACTCGCAACAATGAATTTCGTAGTTGTGTCGGTAGCCACTCGGTCTCTTAAATTAGTCAACGCCTGACCAGCGACAGTTCCCGAAGTCGCCACCACTGCTACAGACTTATTACGTGAATGGATTGCTGCCGGTTTGAGAGGTGGCTCCATTCCAACTATTTGAACACTCGCACGCGCGAACTTTCTTCTGATTGAGGTCAAACCTGCTGAAGATCCAGTATTGCAGGCAATCACTAAGAGTCGAGTACCTGCCTCAACGAACTTCGTTGCCAGAAAATCAATGCGGTCGGCGACCTGGATACTATTCTTGTCTCCATATGGAAACACGGCAGTGTCTGCAAAATATCCTATTTGTATAGAGGAATCTAAATTCTGTATTTCGCGAGCTACCGCCAGTCCCCCAACACCGGAATCAATCACACCGACATCGAATTGACGAAGATTAGCTTGCTGCGAAACGCTGTTAATGGCAGTCACGTATACATTCCCATTACGCCCCGACTCAAATAGCATAGCGTATACTCGAAACAGGGTAATTTGTAGATTCAACTAGGGTGCGATTGAGGGACATAAATGGCTAAGAATTCAAAGGACGCCGCAAAAGTATCTCGCAAGGGCGGTGGTGGTTCGCGTGAATACATGCAGGATTTCCAGACTGGGCGTAAGAGGGCCAGTTGCGACTCTTGCGCTTTCGACATGAGACGGCCCGAAGATTATGGGACGGAGTCAGACGGCTCACAAGTCGTAAATCTCTGTTCCACCTGCTACGCAGATGGTTCATACCGTCATGCCGCTTCAAATATTGCTGAATTCATCGGTGAGGCAGTTGCAGATCTCGCAGCACAGAGGGGTCAATCAACCGGTAAATTAAAACTGACACTAAAAAAAGAGCTCAAAGGACTCCCGAGATGGAAATAGCCATTGAAACACATGTGCTAAAATCCATCCTATGACCGAAGTACCCAATTCCGACAACTCTGAGTCATCATATCTGAACCGAAAAGGCTCAAGAACAGAAACAGTAGACCCCAAAGCCACTGAAGAAGACTTAGGTACTGAAAATCGACTACGGCCAAATTCTTTAGGAACATACTGCGGACAAAACCAAGTTAAGGACAGTCTTACTATCGCAATAGAGGCTGCCAAAGCGCGTTCTGAGCCACTGGACCACATCTTATTTCACGGACCGCCTGGACTTGGTAAAACAACACTTGCAATGATACTTGCGGCAGAAATGGGTGTTTCAATCAGAATCACTTCCGGACCAGCGCTTGAAAGAGCCGGCGATCTCGCAGCACTTCTAACCTCTCTTCAGCCTGGTGACATTCTATTTATAGATGAGATTCATCGTCTGTCACTCGCAGTGGAAGAGGTATTATATCCCGCCATGGAAGACTTCTCGGTCGACATTATTTTAGGGAAAGGGCCAAAGGCACGGGACGTGCGATTGAAGATTGCTCCATTCACCTTAGTTGGCGCGACCACACGATATGCCATGATCTCACAACCTCTCCGAGATCGATTCGGCTCGACCTTTCGCCTTGACTTCTACGATATCGAAGCTCTCTCTCAAATCCTTGAACGGTCCGCGAAGGTACTGAAATGTAGTTTCGAGCGTGACGGACTGGTTGAGATAGCAAATCGATCCAGGGGGACCGCTCGAGTGGCAAATCGGCTGCTGCGCCGAGTACGAGACTATGCTGATGTTAGATCTGATGGTCAGATAACAAAGGAAACAGCATCGAAGGCATTGGAACAGCTTGAAATTGACGATCTCGGTTTAGACAGGATGGATCGCGAGTTACTCACAGCATTAGCAAATAGATTTGACGGAGGCCCAGCGGGACTAGAGACGATCGCAGCCGCTATATCTGAAGAGTCAGACACAATAATGGACGTATACGAACCTTTTTTACTAAAAGAGGGATTGATCGTGAGAACGCCTCGCGGTCGAATTCTCACCCGTTACGGTTATGCACATATTGGACTCGAAGCGCCTCAGCATGCCGAAACTAGTCAATCACAGCAAACTGGTCTGTGGTCCAATCCGTCTGACTAGTTAGCGCACAATATTCTCTTCCAAGAGATTGTCTATTTCCTGGCGAGTCAAACCGGCATGGAGCAGCAATTGTTCGGTGTGCTGACCTATTAATGGAGACGGTCCCTGTACCGATGCTTTTGTCTTGGAAAAGTTGACTATAGGACCCACGACTTCTTGCGGGCCAGTCACAGGGTGCTCGAGAGGAATCATCACACCGAGAGCTTTGACTTGCTCGTGATCAGAGAGTTCTTCAGGGAACTGTACCGGAGCCACAGGACAACCAACTTCTCGCAGTCTGCGTAACCAGTGTTCAGTACCATGCTCTTTTACACGCTCAGTTATCTCTCTCTTCCACTCATCAACTTGCTCCTGATATTCAGGATCTTCAGGATCAAAGCTTGCATCATCAGTGCGCTCGTGTTGCATGTCCAGACCCAAACGAGCGGCATGGCGGGTCTTTGGAGTGAGGCAGCCGAGCATAATTGCTCCATCTGCTGTCTGATAGGCACAGTAGTAAAGACGTGGAAGTCCTGCAGACTGCTGCCTATATCTAATCCGATCGGCTAATACTTCTCTGTAAGGCATACCTCCAGCAAATGCTTCCTTGACCCTAGCCATCATGGGATCTCGATATACCGAGTCACTCGCAGGCTCGCGCATTACGAAGGAATCTTGAATGGATAATGACGAGTTCAAGAGAGATGCATCTATTTTTTGGCCAGAACCAGTCTTATCACGAGAAAAAAGAGCAGCACTGATCGCTCCGGCACTGGCAAGGCCTGTTAAATAGTCAGCGACAGACGGAACCATACCCACAGGAACTCCGTCACCATCCGTTTTCCCATCACCTGCAACCAGTCCCGAAAATGCCGTAGCAACATAATCTGTTGCCGCCTCGTTTGCCCAGGGTCCCACCGGGCCAAACCCAGTGATCGAACAATATATAAGTTGCGGATTAATTTCCGAGAGATCCTCGTAACCTATACCCAGGCGTTCAGCCACTCCAGGCCTGAAATTGATGACTACTGCATCAAATCCCTTGATGATTCTTCGAATCAGCTCAGCCCCTTTGGGACTCTGCAGATCAACACTCAAGGATTTCTGCCCTCGATTCAATGATTGCCATCTCTTGCCATGATCGGGCACGACCGCAGCCACGTTCCTATAATATTCGCCGGTTGTTGGTTCTACTTTCACAACTTCAGCCCCGAAGTCAGAGAGGACAACACCAGCAAATGGACCAGCCACAATTTGTGTGAACGCAAGGACACGGACTCCCGAGAGTGGACCAGAAGCTTGAGTCTCAGATGCGGACATTTATAAATCCAATAAATCCTAAAACGTTATCCCCAGAGCCTAGCCTAAGATGAAGAATCTGACGAATTTAATGAGAGTAGATATTGATGTACCCATGTGGCGGCACGTTTCCCGTCCGCAATCGCCGTCACTACCAAATCAGCACCATTAACAACATCACCTCCAGCAAACATATATGGGATATTTGTTTGTCCGGTTCTAGGATCGACCTGTATTAGTCCCCAATTATCTGTTTCTATTTCTGACGTCTCGCCCATATCTGAATCCGCGTTATAGCCGATCGCTATTACAACCGCCGAAGCATCAATCACGTATTCAGAGTCTGTGATCTGAATAGGTCGTCGCCGGCCGCTCTCATCAGGGTCGGATAGTTCCATCTTCACGAGCTCAACAGAATTGACTTTGCCATCCGGACCACCTATGAACCTTGTCGGTGTGGTGAGATATGCGAAGTTAACGCCTTCCTCTCGAGCATGCACTCGTTCTTCTTGGCGACCCAACATTTCATTCTCTGTTCTTCGATACACACACGTTACATTCTTCGCACCCAGCCTAACTGCGGTACGAACGCAATCCATCGAAGTGTCACCGCCACCGACAACAACTACGTCGTCTCCTACATGTGGTAACCCCCTCTGTGACTCGGGCAGTTCAAAATCTTCTAGATTGCCGCGCACGAGGAAATCAGTGGCCTGATACACGTTATCGAGCTCTTCACCGTCAGTTTTTAGCAAATTACCAATTCCTGCACCATTTCCAAGAAAAATACAGTCAAATCCCAGGCTCTCTCTCAAGTCTTCAAGTGAAATATCTGAGCCGATTTCTACTGACGTTTCGAAGGAAACACCCATCTCCTTCAGAGACTGTATTTTCTCCTCAAGAATAGCTTTACTCATCTTGAAATTTGGTATGCCATAACGAAGCACGCCCCCGGCCTCGGGCCACCGATCAAAAATAGTGCAGGAATGGCCCCTAATTTGCAGCTCCTCAGCTACAGTCAAACCAGCGGGACCTGAACCGATGATCGCCACGCTCCGGCCGGTTGACGGCAGTATCATTGGTACTGGGAACTTCCCTAGATTTTTCCTCTCAGCGTCAGTGATAAATGATTCAAGTCGACCAATCGCAACGGGGGGATGCTTTGATCCATCCGTTCGTAGTGCAAAGCCAACTACACATGCCCCTTCACAAAGTATTTCTTGTGGACAAAGTCGACCACACATTTCAGGCAAGGTGGAGGTTTCTCTAAATTTCGAAGCAGCACCATCGATGTCATTATTTTCAAGCATCTTCAACGCGGAAGGGATGTCATTGTGCACTGGGCACGCATCCATGCATGGAGCTGATGGGCAATCAATACACCTTGCAGCTTCAACTATTGCCGAATCCATATCCATTGCGAGATATGTCTCGTCAAAATTATTTACTCGGTCAGAAGGATCTTGTTTCTCAATTTTTTGTCTAGGAATAGATAACCTATCATGGACCAAATTGTCCCCGAGCTGATTATATTCGTTAGTACTCATATTGTTAGATCCTAAGCGAAATCAGGCGGTCACCGTTAACACAAGTCATATCCAGACTACTCTGCCGATTCCTCAATAGTTATCAGAATATCTCGGGCTTCCGATAGCAATCTCGTCGCTTCATCAGCCTGTTCCAGAAACTCTGTTGCTTCCCCCTCAGACAAACTAGATAATGCCGTGTCTGCGCTTTCGGAGAGGAATGGTGTTAGATCTCTCAGTCGCAAATACTGAGCCTCAAACATCGCCTCGCCTCGTAAGCGACGGCTTTCAAACGCTGATAAATCAGAAATCGAGATAATCGACTTCACTTGCGCGTCGAGACCGGCTAGATAGGTTAGAGAATGTCGGACAGTCCAGCCATCCTTATCCGGGACCGGACGAGAAAGACGAGTTTCAGGAAGTTCTCCCAAAGCTTCAACAACTTTTTCTCTCAGCTGCGTCCATTCCGTTTTAAATTCAGTCAAATCCAATGCAATCCGCCTCTATTGAAGCTTAAGGATAATACATACAACCATCTATATGAAATTGTACGATATCGCAAGATACAAGTCTCATCTATGCTACTCAGGTGGCTTAGCGTGGACCGTATCCAGTCAAGCGTGAAAGTGGGAAATCAATGTCGGAAAATCACAGTGGAACGAATGGAGAAATATCAGTTGCGGCGAGATTAATTGCCGATGCTGTGTCTGAGGTAATCGTCGGCGGGACGGAAACAATCCATCTCGTATTAGTTGCTCTCTTTTCCAAAGGCCATATCTTACTTGAAGACGTACCAGGGACTGGTAAAACTTTGATGGCCAGAACATTTGCCAAAGTGATTGGCGGAGATTTTAGTAGGATTCAATTCACGCCCGATTTAATGCCGTCGGATGTGATTGGACTGAATTTTTTCTCGCAAAAACATTCTGAATTTGAATTTAAATCTGGCCCGATCATGAGCAATATAGTGTTGGCTGATGAAATCAATAGAGCCACTCCTCGGACCCAAAGCGCTCTACTTGAGGCTATGGGCGAAAGAACCGTGACGGTTGACGGTAACACCATGCAGCTGCCTGAGCCCTTTGTTGTGTTAGCTACGCAAAATCCGATTGATCAAGAAGGAACATTTCCTCTCCCTGAAGCGCAGCTCGACAGATTTCTTATGAAAATCAAAATTGGCTATCCTGATGCAAGTGGCGAAAACCAAATTCTAGAACGCTTTGAAAATGAATCCCCTCTCGATAACGTATCGGCTGTGACGAGTCTTGGGAAATTGTCAGAGTTATCAAAAAATCTCTCATTGGTAAACGTTGACCATTCGGTTCGGTCCTACATAGTCGATATCATTCGCGCGACGAGGGAACATCCATCACTTGAACTAGGTGCCAGCCCTCGCTCATCCCTAATGCTGTTTCAGGCTGCCCGTGCGTCAGCAGCAATATATGGTCGTGACTACGTAAACCCTAGTGACGTCAAGCAACTAATAAAACCTGTTCTTGAGCACAGGCTAGTCCTGTCAAACAATGCCAGACTGAGAGGCAGTGAGACAGAGAACATCATCGACTCAATTTTGTCCGAAGTCCCTGTGCCAGTTTCGGAGGACTAGCGAGACTCGGTTAAGCAGGAGATTCAAATGCGACTACTGATGACAGAATCTTGGATAACTGCTCCGATCGCACTTACTGCGATTGGAATAGCCGCGAATTTCATGCCACTAGTTGTAATTGCCAGTCTGATCTTTGGCCTGTCCCTTGCAGCCCGAATTTGGACACGCTTAAGCCTTGAAAGGGTATCCGCAGCCCGGATTTTGGAGTCTACGAGAATATTCATTGGGGAATCTGTTCCGATCGAGCTGACTGTCCATAACAACAAGAATCTCCCCGCCCCATGGATCGAAATCAGGGAAACTCTCCCGAGCGGGATGTTCTCAGATAAGAAAACATCTCCTGGAGGGCCCGGAAAGCGAATTCTGAGGCGAACCACGAGCCTGAGTCCTAACGAACATATACGGTGGGACGTTTCACTAACTGGAGAAGAGCGTGGATTCTTCAGAATAGGACCCACAGTAGCCAAGTCAGGTGATCTCTTCGGGTTCTTCCAAAGAGAGACGGTCCTCGAGCATATGAATACCAATATTGTTGTCTATCCAGCTGTCTACGAAATTGGACAACTCGGACTCGACTCGAGTCGACCATTTGGTGATCTCCGAGGAGGAAATCCTATTTTCGAGGATCCAGTTTTGGTCTCCGGTGTTAGAGAATATCTTCCTTCGGACAATTTGAGACGAATCGACTGGCAGGCGACGGCAAAATCTGGTGAATTAAAGAGCAGGATATATGAACCCAGCAGATCACAGGCTCTCATAGTCGCTCTGAATATCCCTACCTTCCGACAATGGCAGGGATCCGATCGCGTACTGCTTGAAAGAGGAGTATCAGTAGCGGCTTCAG
>DEAP01000026.1 GCA_002348225.1 Dehalococcoidia bacterium UBA2979 | reverse complement strand
GAAAATGCTCTTGTTGACTGGCTAGAGCTCTATGGTGAAGAAAAAGGTTATGAAAAAGACACAGTGGATGATAGGGCTGATTTCGTCGGAATCATCATGAGCCAAGGGCAGGTATTTGAGCAGTACGTACTGAAATATTTGCAGACTGCAAGTGAGGTTGAAACGATTTGGAGTGGCGACTATGCAGGTCGTTACGACATCGCAACATCAGAGCAAACATTCGACGCGATGACCCGAGGAGTCCCAATCATCTACCAAGGCACTCTACGTGACGCGGAATCAAAGACCTATGGCTCGCCCGACTTCCTGTTCCGCTCAGATATCGTCAATGAACTCTTTCCAAACACTTTGAGCGACGCTGAAAGTCACCGACCTGCTCCCGATTTCCCTGACGCAACTTGGCACTATGTCGTAGTCGATTCAAAATTCGCAAATTTAGATTTGCTGAGTAAGTCCGGAGAATTAGGAAATGGTGAGTCTTCACGGGCGTATAAGGTGCAGGTATATCTCTACAACCGAATGCTCGCTCGGCTACAAGGCTATAGCCCGCCGCACGCGTTTCTGTTAGGTCGTGGCTGGAAGCAGCGCGTCGCAGGTGAATCGTTGAGCAGCAACAGTAGTATGGATCGCCTCGGCCCAGTTAGCTGTGATACTGATGATACCGAAGGCCGTAAAGTCGCAAATCTCGCCGAGTCAGCCGTCAGTTGGGTGAGAACACTCCGAACTGATGGGGCAAGCTGGGTAGCTGAGCCTGAGCCATCAGTTAATGAATTGCGAGTCAATGCCGGGGGTGAAGCTGGGTACTGGTCGGACGCTGTGAAATCAATCATTAAAGAAACGGAAGATCTCACAGTGCTGTACCAGGTAAGTGCAGCCAAGCGTGATCTCGCCAACAAATCTGGCTTCACTCGTTGGAGTGACCCCCTACTCACCCCTGAGGACGTGGGAGTTAATGGAGAAAGTCTGAAGCCTCGACTAGCAGCGTTTCTTGAAGTGAACCGAGCTGACGGCGATTCGTTAGTACTCCCGCACAAAATACAAACGGAACGAGCCGTCTGGCAACCAAGACCAAAACTCGAATTCTTCGTGGACTTTGAGACGGTCAATTCGTTGAAGGATACTTTTGATAATTTCCCTAATCAAAGTGGTCAGGATCTGATCTTCATGATCGGATGCGGTCACATGGAGGATGGTGACTGGCAATTCGAGTGCTTCATAACTGATCGGCTTACCGAAAATGAAGAAGCTAGGATCATCGATGAATGGTTTGACCACATGAATCTGGTTCAAAATAGACTCGATCCAGGCAATAAAGCCCATATCTACCACTGGTCAGCAGCTGAGGTGAACTTCCTTCAGAAAGCAAGTAATTCCGCTTATAACAGGCATCCAGACAACAACTGGCCTGACCCAAATTGGTTCGATTTCTTACAGCGAGTCATGCGGCAGGAACCCGTCGTCGTCCGAGGCGCACATGGATTTGGGCTCAAGGCTATAACAAAAGCGCTCAATAATTTGGAGCTAATCGATATCGAGTGGCCAGATGGGACAACGGATGGTCTCGGCGCTATGGCAGGAGCTTGGTGGTGTGACCAGCAAGCCGAAAACGATGGGAAGGTCCTCACAGATTACGAATTAATGGATGACATCCGCGATTACAACGAAATTGACTGTCGTGCGATGCTAGAAATCATTAGTTACCTGCGGATTAAGCATTGATCTACAGCCTCACTACTAAGGGATCTTGAGACCCCACGAAAAACACAAACTGTCATGGAAAGTGTCATGGTTTTGTTTCCATTCTCTTTGTAGATTTGTCCACACTTCTGTTAGCTTATTTATAAGGCGAGATCGGAACTATTGACATACATAAGTAATCAGAGACTAGGGCAAGCGAACAAGCATCATCAGAACCCACCAAAAGATCCACTGTTCGCCCTGTCTCCCCTGCCAAACATCTTTCGGGGCGTTTGCACCACTCAACCATAAACAGACATAACAACCGGTATGTGCAGGAAACTCAGCTCTTTCTATCAAATACGTTTATTATGAATACACTGCCCGGGTGGCGGAATTGGCAGACGCGCTGTCTTGAGGGGGCAGTGCCCTTTGGGTGTATGAGTTCGAATCTCATCCCGGGCACCACAGTAACTTTTATTCTTAGCTGATCCTTTGATAGACTTTCTAGCACTCGGCGCCGTGGCCAAGTGGTAAGGCAGAGGTTTGCAAAACCTTTATCACCGGTTCGATTCCGGTCGGCGCCTCCAAACTCTTTCATCCATGCATATGGATAAAGGTACGCCGGGATGGCGGAATTGGCAGACGCAGCAGATTTAAAATCTGCCGGAGTATTTACTCTGTATGGGTTCGAGTCCCATTCCCGGTACCAAACACCTTAGACTCAAGACTCCCGTAACAGCCCCTCCATAGGTGGGTCACCTAGCCAATACGTCGATTTAGTACCACTTATCTCTTCCTAAAACTATCGCGGTTCCGCGAAAAACTGTATTACATCATGGAAATTGCATAAAACCCTTACAAAAATTTCCGATATCGCGTATCATGTGACTCAGGTGGCTGCAACTTCCTGCAGCCGCATATTGAGGAGGGCATCCGTATGGCAACCGAGGCGAAGAAAAAAACAGCACCGTCGACATTTGAAGAATTACTTGAATACGGTAAGACCAATGGTTATAAGTTGGACTGGCTTCAACAGAGAGAAACCTTCGGTACAGAACTAGATTCGGCTGACAAATCAGGAGGACTCCTCCTTCAGGACGTCGATTCAGGCCCGTTCGCAGATGTGCCCGAATGGACTAACAATGTCACTGGTCGCCCGCGCGGTGCTATGACCAGACCGAGTGCTGCTCGTATTGGAAAATATGCTATCCGAACTAAGGCAGATGTCTGGTTGAAAAATGGTGCGCAACTATACGAGGAGGCAGTACAGCGACAGTGGTCATCCGCGGTTGATGTACCTTGGGAAACTCTTGAAGAACTCCCTGATGACATCGAAAGAGCAGAATGTCAACTAGCAACTTTCTTAACGGAAGTCGAATTTGTTGCCGGTGATGTTCCTGGTCGCTGGATCAGCGAGACATCGCCCGATTATTACGAGCCGCGAATGTTCCTCATCTCGCAGATTATGGACGAGGCACGTCACGCTGACGTTTTCAGAAAGAGGGCCCTTGCTAATGGTGGAGGCCTCCTACGTCAAACCTCAAGTGCTGCCCTTTCAGGCGCATCAATTGACTCGGCTCGTGACTTCACTGAAATGTCTGCGCGCCTGCACATCTCAGGAGAAGGACTTGTCCTCTCTATCTTCCGAATGGGAGAAAGGATGGCATATAACGATGCCGAAAAAGCTATCTACCGACTCGCCGCCTCGGATGAATCACGACACGTAGCTTTTGGTGTCATGCATCTACAGTATGTAGCTCAGACTGACGCCGAGCGAACTGAAGAAATTCACTCGTACCTCGATGAAATCGAACTAGGTTTGGTCGCAGGTACAGGCGGACAGAACCCTGCAGTTCGAGGTACTCCCTCAAATGCAGCAATCACTGCTTTGCTTGGAGGAGGAACCGATGAGGCTTCTCTCCGCGAGGGTGAACAAATTGCCGCAGCAGTGCGACAACGCCAGGTAAAGGAATACATACAGCGAATCAAGGTTGCTGGCTTGGGTGACAGATTCACCAATGGTCGTGCCGCTGCTGGCCTCAGTGACTACGTAGCTGCGTAAATTTAGAAATACTGGGTGTATAGATCACACCCAGTATTTTTTTATATAAGCCACTGAGGTTCGGAGGGGTACATGGTTCAAAAAGATAGCAACACGTCATCAAAAGCTGACTACGAAGATAATGCACTCCCGGATCTGCCCGATTTGAGTTGGATGGATAAAACGTTCCAGTGGGGTACAAAAGCACTACCTGAAAAAAATGGTGGTGGGCTGACCCTTGATGCACTCAATATCGGCATCTATGGGGATATCCCTGAACACTATCCATATCGAAATCGTCTCCCGCGTGGAGCAGTCCCCGTCCCGTCAGCTGGCTCAATCGGTGGCTATTATGTGCAGGATAAGTACGAGCAGTGGGCAGATTCAGCCCCCCATCTCTATGAAGAAGGAATTTCACGCAGATGGTCAACCGCTACTGATATTCCATGGGACACAGGTCGTGGCCTATCTGAAGACGTGGAAATAGCGATCGCTCAAGTAGCGACTGAACTTTCAAATTGGGGCTCTGTAGAATCAGAGGTTGTCTCCGCATGGCTCCAGAATCTCAGCCCGGGATATCACGAAGTGAAATATTTCCTATCGACTGCCGTCTATGACTCGGCTCGAGTAGAAGAAGGATACCGGAAGCGTGCTCTACTTAATGGCGCAGGAATGATGCTGGAAAGTCCGGGTCGAATGAACCGAGCCTGCCTTGAAACGTACTCAGGTTGGTCACAGACCGTGCTGACTATGTGGCTTCTTCGCGGGTCACTCATGACAGCGATCGTACGGTATCTTTCTGTATACGGCCCTACTGAGGCCGATCGTGAACTGGCGTTTCGAATTTTACCCGACATTATGCGTAAATCAGCCTACGCCTGTGACCACATCCGATTTGCTATCTCCAAGAAGAGTGAGCTTACTGATGTATTTCAGGGAACTTTGCAGCTCGCTGAATTCGCCCAGCTTAGCGACTTCAACGATCCGGTACTTTGGGAGGCTCTAGCCATTATTTTCGGTGGCGGGGTACAAAATATGGAACTCGGGATGGGACGCGTACTTGAACTACAACAGCATTTCCTTAGTGTTTACCTAGGTCGCTGTAAGCAGGCCAACGTTGATCGAACAGCGCAGGTTGCAAATGGCCCTTGGGGCGCAATCCTAGCAGGCATTCCGATAACTGGTCATACGTCAGCGGATGAGATGCGAGCGATGATCGAAGAAATGCGTGAGCGCGCCCGTGATGAGAGTGCTAGGTAATTAACTTCATGCCGCTCTATAACTACGAATGTGAAAAATGCTCGAAAACAAGTGAGGCTCTCGTGCGTCGCAATCAGCCCGAGCCAAGTGACTGCGATGCATGTGATGGATCGTTAAAGAGACTGATGAGCACATTCGCCGTTCCGCAGAGTGAACTCGACAAGCTCAGGGCTGTCGATCCTGCCTACAAACGCATGGTAGAGGACCATATGGCCCGCACGCCAGAAGCTGAACCGATGAGACACCTAAACAAACTAACTCCGTTCAGCGCCGCTGAAGATCCTGGAGACCCGATAGATTTTTAATTTAATTTGGTGCATAAACGAATCTAAATGAAGGAGAGACAAACAATGGCCGCGAAAGCATCGACAGCAAAAAGAATAAAGTTCCCGTCAGTCGGGTGGTACGAAGAGGTGGCATCAATCACCGTGGCCGACCAGCAGTATCAAAAATACGGCCGGCTCAATGCGATTGTCGCTTTCAAGTCTGAGGACTCCATAATTCAAGTTAATTTTGATGTCCTTAACATTCATGAAATTAAGGAAATTGAAGAAGATGAGATGCGTGACTGTGACTTCATTATCGAACTTGAAGCAGATCAGTGGAAAGACATGCTCAAGGACATAAAGAAAAACAATGGTGCGTCACTCGACTGGACATTAAATACTCTCGATTTAAAGTATGACGAGCCCATCCATCGGAATGAACTTGAAGATGGATTCAAAGCAGATCTATTCTTCAGGTATATTCCGAGTCTTCAGGTTTTCTTCGATAATGCGAGCCAAATAACTACCCGCTTCTAACTCTAGTTGAATTCTCTTTGCGAGGCCGCATGCCCCCTCCAGTTAGCACTGCTAACATCTAGCTGAGGTATTTGCAGATATGTCTACTGAGACACAACCACTACACGGATTGCGAGTTGTCGAGCTAGGGGATGACGTCGCCTCAGCGTTTGCTGCCCGCCTCTGCGCTATCTACGGCGCCGATACGATCGTAGTTGAACCGGAGGCTGGTCACGGCATCAGACATTTGCCCCCCTGGCAGTCTGGTGGTCCTGATCCTGCAAAAAGCATACTCTTTGCCTATCTCGGGGAATCAAAGCGATCGGTCACGGTAAATTCAGCTGACATCTCCGATATGCGTTTCCTTAAGGATTTACTGTCGAGTGCTGACGCGGTTATCAATGGTTACCAGCCACATAGACTCAGTGACTTGGGTATCGATCTAGACCAGTTAGCCGTCGATAAGCCATCCATAGTTATTACCCATGTCACACCGTACGGGCGAACTGGACCTAAATCCTTCTGGAAAATGGGAGCACTTACTGGAGCCGCGGCAGGTGGGCAAATGTATTTGGCAGGTGACCCAGACAAACCGCCAATGCTGACAGCCGGGCATCAAGCGCATTATCAGTCAGGACTGCAAGCTTTCGGTGCTACGATAACCGCACTTTTTGGTGCCAAAATGAGTGGAGTCGGAGACATCCTTGATCTGTCGATCCAGGAAGTGCAGGCTGCCACTCTGGAAGGGGGCGGTCCTGCAGCACTTTGGTACGGTGGCGAGCAGGTCCGAACTGGAAACGATGCACGAGCTCTATGGGGCATACATCCCTGTGCAGACGGCTGGATTGGCGTAGCTTCGATGCCTCGACAGACGAATTCGGTTCTAGAAGCAATGGGACATGGGGATCTGACCACCGACCCAGTATTCGCTAATGGTGGTTGGGCCATTGAAGCAAATGAGCTATTGTCACATTTAATCCCAGCATACACAGCACAGCATAATGCAGCCGATATTTTTGCAAATGCTGCTAATTTCCGGGCACCATTTTCAGTAATCCCAACACCAAAGGAACTGCTTGACTGGCCGCACTACAAGGAAATCGGATTCTGGAAAGAAATTCATCATGCAGAGTTCGGTACGTATCAGGTTCCTGCTGGACCAATACAGTTCGGCAAATCGAATAGAGGGCTTCATAAAGCACCACCGATGATCGGTGAGCACAATCGGGAGGTCCGAGATAGTATGACTCCTGATAGTTCGAACCCTTCGATCATATCAAGTGCTGCTATGGCGGATGTCACTTTGCCTTACGATGGCCTGCGTGTGGTTGATATGACCCAGGTATGGGCAGGACCCTACGGCGGCCGATTCCTCGCAGATATGGGTGCGGATGTTATCAAAGTCGAAGGTCCCTCTTTCCCTGATCCGATACGAACTATGACTGGTGAACTCACCTCCCCAGGAATCAACCTTTCCTCGTATTTCAATGAGTACAACAGAGGCAAGAGAAGCTTAGTGCTTGATTTTAAACAAGAAGATGGAATGAAAGCCCTGCTTGCCCTCATTGCAACGGCTGATGTATTTATTGAGAACTGGTCATCAGGAGTCGCTGATAGAAATGGCCTTGGATTCAACGACTTGATCAAACTCAACCCTCAATTGGTGTATATTTCTATGCCCGGGTTTGGTCATCAAGGCTCTGATGCTGAACGGGTTGGATTTGGACCAACTATTGAGCAAATGGGTGGCCTTGTTGCACTACAAGGCTATAAGGACGGACCACCTCATAAGTCTGGGATATCGTATGGCGATCCAATCGCTGGCTCCACCTGTGCAGCGGCTGTAGCCACAGCGTTACTCGAGCGAACCCGCACCGGATCCGGAAGCTACTGTCTGATACCTCAGCGAGATGGAATCACAGGACTGGTCGGAGAATACATGGTCGCTGAGCAATTTGACTGTCAGCTCCCTCTGCGAGCCGGTACCGATCATCTGATATTTGCGCCTCACAACATTTATCCAGCCATGCCGTCAGCGGATAGCCGGCCCGTACTAGGCCCTGATCGACAACCTGTCGGTCATGTTTCCGACTGTTGGTTAGCTATTTCTTGCAGATCAGACGCAGACTGGCTCAAGCTAGTAAATCTGATCGATCATCCGGAACTCCGGCATGATAAATATCTCCGTGCCGCCGATCGGCAAACATTAAAAGATGAAATCGACGAAATAATTCGAGGTTGGACAATGACTCGTCACGTTGAAGAAATGGCAGAATTACTACAGGCTGGGGGTATCGACGCCTCCCCAGTCATGTCATCACTAGTACTTCTCAATGACGAACATCTTAACGAAAGAAAAATGTTTATCGATGTAAAACATGCAGTAAAAGGCTCTCATGGCACGGCACGGCCCTCATGGCGTTTCGAACGACGAGCTATACTCCCAAAATTGTCCGGACCGGCATTTGGCCAGCACTCAGAGGAAATTCTCGAAGAACTCGGTTACAACGGTGCTGAGATAGAAGCATTTCGAGACAGTCTAATAACAACTGACTTCATAACAAGGGCTTAGGAGAAATTATGGCTGCCAAGCGGGTGATCATAGTAGGTGGTGGTAACGCCGCACTTTGTGCCGCTCTGTCTGCAAGCGAACACGGTGCGAACGTGACTGTCATCGAAAAAGCCACTCTTGAGGAACGAGGTGGCAATACATTTTTCACTGGTGGAGGATTCCGTTTTCCATACAACGGTATTGAGGACATCCAAGATCTCATACCGGACTTGTCCGATGCGGAACTTAATCGGATCGACGTAGGCAATTATTCAGCAAAACATATGTCAGATGATCTCTTACGTGTGAGCGAAGGAGCTGCGGATCCAGATATGGTGAATCGATTAGTGTCGGACGCATTTGACACCGTGAAATGGATGCGAGATTACGGGTTGGTGAGATGGGTTCTCATGTACGGACGCCAGGCTTATGAAGTTGATGGGATACTAAAATTTTGGGGCGGAATGATCACAGAGGCTGTAGGGGCCGGTGAAGGTCTTTCGGATGCACTATATGCCGCAGTGGAACGACAGGGCATTGATGTCAAATTTGGAACAAAAATGACGAACTTACTTACTGATTATCGTGGAGCGGTGAATGGCATCAGGGTAAAGGACGCATCGGGTATCAGTGAGTTGTCTAGTGATGCAGTGGTACTCGCAGCGGGCGGATTCCAGGCCAATGTAGAGATGCGCACGCGCTATCTCGGTCCTGGTTGGGAATTTGCAAAGATCAGAGGTTCTCGACACAATACTGGTGAGGTAATCCGTTCCGCCCTTGAGATTGGTGCACAGCCATTCGGCCACTGGTCATCAGCGCATGCAGTCGCTTGGGATTTAAATGCCCCGCCGACTGGCAATCGTCGAATCGGTGATTTATATCAAAAGCATTCCTATCCTCTAGGGATAGTGGTCAATACCAATGGTGACAGATTCGTAGATGAAGGCGCAGATATGCGAAACTACACCTACGCAAAGTATGGCCGGGAAATTTTAAAGCAGCCGTACGGCGTAGCTTTCCAAATATTCGACCAACAGACGGCTGCAAGGCTACGGGATGAGTATCGAATCAAAGAGGTCACCAAAGCGGAAGCATCTACACTTGAAGAGTTAGCCGATTCTCTAGGCATACAACCAAAGAATTTTGTAGATACTGTCAACAAATACAATGAGGCATGCCAGAGTGGTTCGTATGATCCTGCCGTCCTTGATGGATTAGCAACCGTAGGAATAACCCCACCGAAATCCAATTGGGCGTTACCTTTGAGTGAACCGCCATTCATTGGTTTTGCAGTCACTTGTGGCATTACGTTCACCTTTGGAGGTCTCCGGGCAAATGCAGCCACTGGGCAAGTACTGGATACCGAAGATCTTCCCATTACAGGCTTGTACGCGGCTGGCGAACTCTTAGGAGGCCTCTTTTATCATAATTACGCGGGAGGTACTGGATTAATGGCTGGGTCGGTGTTTGGTCGAATCGCCGGAAGATCTGCAGCCAAATAATCGAGCTCAATTGAGGACTGCACCAATATAGAGCGAAAGTTCCTCCGCATCGGTGATCCCTTCAAGTCCGACCCTTACTTTACCTTCAGTGTCAATAACGAAAACCCAAGGTTCGCTAGTCAATCCCCACTCAGCCATGGCGGGCACTAAGTACAAACCCTCACCACTCTTCAGTCTGTCTAAATCATATGGCTCGACATGAATAAAAATCACCTCGCCATTGAATTGATCATAGTTGGGATTGATCGCTTCTTCTAAAACAGGACCACACAATTTCGTCTGACAAAAGGACGGAGTAACGAACGAAACTATCACTGGTTTCCCAAGCTCCAGCGAGTCACGGATGGAAATCTGATGCATTTCCGGATTAGCAGGATTAGCGCTACTTAATGATTCAATTGAGTTTTGTTCGTTCATAATCGGCTGAATGGTTGCAGGAACAGTGGACCCTTCACTCGACATCAATCGTGAGTTTTGTACCAGAAAAGACAAAAGAATAGGTGGGAGCTCGAGATCAGTCGAGTCCTTCACGATAAATTTAGCACCCCATACACCTCCATACTGAAAATCCACCTCTGCCGCATAAACGGAGACGACCGGATCATTATGAACGTGATTCGTTCCGTCCGCATGTTTGTGATTTGATTCCTTACGGCCCAGTGACACTCGCCGTAACGAATATGATTCTTCGCTCCCAGGGACCGGCAGATACTCATTATCCAGCCGGAAAATCTCAACAATCCCCTGCAAATCGTGCCTAAAACCGGACTCTTGATCGCCATAAGTCTGGAAAGCGAAACTTATACGGGATCTCCCAATGCCTGGTGGAGAGGTCGCTCTCCGAGCGATCAAACCAGAATCTTCCCAAGAAGCAGCAATCGACTCGTCCGAGAAGTTCAGTTCATTGTCAGAGGACGTTAATTCACCGCAAGCAAATAGCGATTGCAACATACAGATGAAAAGCAATATCGTTCGTCTTGGCTGCACATCAATTATTGTCACATGAATTTGTTTTACTCGCGTGACTTGGCCGCATGATAATTATCCAGAGCTCGTTGCACCATTGGTCGCCTTTTACCGTCAGTCTCTGCGAGTGCATAGCCGGGATCTTTTTCGGCATTGGAGGACAAGCTGTAGTGCGCGTACGACCCTTGTATATGTGCCGTCAGACCTTGAATATCCTGAGCCTGGTTGATCGCCATTTTCATCATACGGAGCTGGAATGGATCGTTTTCGCTCACGCGATGAGCATAGGCTAGAGTCTCGGTTCGCAAATCGTCTTTTGCATATACACGATTCACTAGGCCAGTCTGCTTCGCCTCTTCCGCGTCAATGAATCGGCTTTCAAATAATATCTCCTTTGCCTTTCGATGATGCAAATCCCACGGAACAGAAAAATATTGGAAGTTGGAGGGAAGAAACAATGCGTCATCAGACGCGAAGATAATATCGGCGCATGACGCCACTGCCCACGCTGCAAAAATACAGTATCCATGCACACCAGCGATCACGGGCTTTTCAAGGCTTCGCCATCGAAGACCGCGTTCCACATCAAAATCCCACGACCTCCTATATTTACCTCGTATACCTTCCTCTGTGGGCTTATTCACTTCTCCTTCTGCCCTCTGAGGAGAGCCGAGATCGTGCCCGGCCGAAAAATGTTCTCCGGCACCGAAAACAGTGATCGCGCGAATATCCCGATCGTCCACAGCCTGCCTAAATGCAGCATCGAGATCTTCCATTAGGAAATCGCTAAGGGCATTGCGATACCGCACTCGGTCAAGCGTGACGATCGCCACTCGATCTTCTGTTTCATACTGCACATTATCGAATTTTGACATGACAGCTCCTTTCGACGTTCTATGAATTACGGTGGAGGACCTTCGCCTGTGACACCTTTCGCCTTAAGTCTAGCGAATGTTTCATAGTCCATACTTAGTAGGTCACTGAACACTTCCCAACTATGCTCGCCGTGACGGGGAGAGTGACGAATATTTGTTATAGCCCTATCAGTAAAATGAATCGGGAGTGTCGCCTGATAGGCCGGCCCCGCCTCTGGATGATTAATCATTTGAATAATTTTCCGTCCGATTAAATCCGGATCTTCGCTTACTTCGAGGGTATTCATCACCACTGCTGAAGGAATTCTGCTGTGACTGAGTGTCTCGCACAATTGTGGAGCAAATTGCAGAGCGCAAAACGCACTCAACACCTCGTCCAGAGCCGTCTCGTTCCTTTTCCTTTTCTCCAGTGTGTCAAATTCAGAGTGATCAAACGAACTTGAAGTGTCGCCAATTAGTGAGCTTAATGCACTCCATTGCTGCTCATTTTCACAGCATATAGCTATATGTGACCGGTTGCCTTGGTCGTCAGGATGGCACTCATAGATACCATGAGGAGCCCACGTCCGATGTTTATTACCAATAGGGCCAGGCACGGCACCGCCCCACAGGGTCTCCGTCGCCGCTTCACCAACAAATGTCAGGTTCGCCTCCATCATCGATAGATCGATGAATTGTCCTACCCCGGTTCGCTTTCGATGGACTAAAGCTGCTGTGAGAGCTGTCGCGGCGTTCAACCCGGCAACGGCATCAGGATACATTTGACCAGAATTCAATGGAATTCCATCCTCGTAGCCCAAAAGACTCGACATACCTGAACTCGGTTCAATGGTCCCTCCGATGCCGGGTACATTCGCCCACGGGCCAGTATGCCCATACGCCGACAATGAACAAAGAATTACGTCAGGCTTGATCTCTTTTAACGCTTCGTAATCAACTCCAAAATTTTTCATCACCCGCGGCGAAAAGTTTTCAGCAATGAAGTCTGCTTCTTCAACCAGTTCACGAAATATCTTAAGTCCCTCCGGGTCTGATAGATCTAACGTCACACAGCGCTTACCTAGATTCACGGAATTATACAGAGGGCCACAGTTCCAAGAGTGAATTGCTGTTTCACGATCCCGAAGCTTGGGTGGGATTTCACCCTCATAGCCTCCCCTCCAACCATCAGGTCGACTACGGACTTCAACTTGGATAACGTTCGCACCCATCATCGCGAGCAGCATCGTACAGTACGTCCCTGCCCAGGCTTGCGTCAACACAATGCCTGTATAACCCGCCAGTGGCCCCTGAGAGCTATCGAGAGAACCAACAACAGGTTCTGAATCAATCCTATATTGCGGAGAAGTCACAGGTTCATCGTTATTGTCAAAATCACTATTATGCGCGCCGATAGCAGGAGCCAGTCGCCTAATGGATAAAGGCGTAGCGGACATCTTTGCCGCTGGACCGGGGAGAACGGCTGATCGTACCCCGTCGCTTAGGTGCTGCCAGAATCCACGTTCTTCGAGGTGTTGGTTTTCGATGAGTTCTTTCATATCGAGAACTGGCCCAGCAACTACCCTCCGCAGCGCCAGTTCTTCGAACAAATCGGTTTTGCTCCAAGTTGACATTGCCTCTATCACTCGTCCCATATATTCCGACTTATTCTCTCGTCTATTCCGTTGGCTCTCCCATTTTGGATCGTTCGCAAGGTCGTCAAGACCAAGAAGGGTCATTGCATCACGCCAGAAGTGAGCTCTGGATAAAGTGAGTGCGAAATAACCATCAGCTATCCGTACAGGACCGCCAGCTAGGTCATTAGCCGGACTGGGTCGAAGAGGTTCACCACTGTACTGACTTTGTAAGAAACCAGGTGAAAGCATTGATATCGTGGCATCCAGCTCGCTTATGGATAGCGATTCACCGTCTCCAGTTGATTCGCGTTGAAGAAGTGCTGCCATCACCCCGAGAGCACCAAATGTTCCCGCACTATAGCTCGTTTGCCACCCACTCGGCTTGAGTGGGCCACGTCCCAATGTACCGTTGATAGAAGCCCAACCAGATCGAGCCGCCGCCGTCAATTCGTTACCGAGTTGCTGTGCCAATTTTCCCGTTGAACCATGCGAACTTATCGACACTGTAATCTGTCGCTTATCCGGGACTAGTTCATCTGCCTCGGCTAGTACCGAAGTCGATTCGGGAAGGATGATCACGTCAGAGCGGTGGTACAACTCTTGCACGCGATGTAGTGATTGCTGAGCGCCAGATTCAAGCATTACTGAGCGCTTATTGGCAAGAAACCACTCGGAGAGCACCTCGTCTGCAGAGGCATCATGAAGTTTGAGCAGCCTGACCATATGCCCTTCGGGTTGTTCCACAACAACCACGTCCGCACCATAGTCAGCGAGAAGCCTTGAACACCAGGCACCTGATACAGAATTTGATAGGTCTGTGACGAATATTCCAGATAAAGGGCCGAGAGCTGAAGACACTAGCGCGCTCCAACCTCGAAAATAGTAGTGTGGCGCTGGCGCACCAATTCGCGATTCTGCGGGCCATAAGTTGAGCAGTCCACTACAGCATATGAATGACCTTTGCGCTGATATGCATCTACGAACGTACCTGTCGTAACGATAGGTTCATCAGCCTTTATCTCTCCGAAAAACTGAATCTGACTTCTTGCATGAATTGCTGGCGAATAATCGTACGAGTGATGCAGGAATCTAATCGGGCGGGCGCAGATCCATCCAGGGTGCAATACTGGGTTGTCGCCGATAAAACGATCATCCTGACTGTGTTGCTTGTCGTTAGCGTATGAAATCGCATCTGCCGCAGATGAGCCTCCCCCGAGTGGTCTCAGTACTTCACCTAACGGAGCAGTCGGGAAATGTAAT
>DEAP01000015.1:10270-10985 GCA_002348225.1 Dehalococcoidia bacterium UBA2979 | reverse complement strand
GGGAAGAGCAGGACTCCCGGAGCACTTGAAACACTCCGTGAACAGATGGGGCTTGATCGACCCGCGTGGCAGCGCTATGCCGATTGGATACTCGGCGCGGTGCAAGGGGATCTCGGCAAATCTCTGGTACAGGACAGACCGGTCACTGATGTTCTCGGAAGTAGACTGCAGAATTCACTCGTGCTTGCGGTTACTGCTTTCCTTATAGCCGTCCCTAGTGCAATTTTGGTTGGAGTCTGGGCTGGAGTTCGTCAGGGATCGAATGCTGATCATACGGTCAGTGTCTTATCACTGGTCGCTATTTCATTACCCGAGTTCGTCACAGGATTTATTTTAATTGTCATCTTTTCCTCCACTCTCCAAGTACTACCTTCGTCCAGCCTAGTAATGCCTGGCACATCACCCCTCGATCGACCAGAAATATTGATCATGCCGATTGCCACAATGACTGCCGTACTCTTTGGGTACATCATGAGAATGACCAGGGCTAATGTCATTGAAGCGCTTGGAACCAACTACGTCAGAACAGCCATTTTGAAAGGCCTCCCACGGAGACAAGTCATCTGGAGGCATGCTGTCCCGAATGCAATGCTACCCACGATTAGTGTTATCTCGATCAATGTCGGATGGATGCTTGGAGGACTGATAATCGTGGAAAGTGTGTTCGCTTATCCTGGTCTGGGTCTAAGTCTGATCAACGCCGTCAACCGACGAG
>DEAP01000015.1:0-9951 GCA_002348225.1 Dehalococcoidia bacterium UBA2979 | reverse complement strand
CCTGCCACTCTTGCAGGCAATTTCATTGTTGGTAGCCGCCACATACGCCATCAGTAATCTTGTAGCTGATCTCGCGTACGCCTGGCTGAACCCAAGAATCAGGATTTCTTCATGACCACATCACATGTACCGTCGGAGGGAAACAACAATTTTTCTGTGTCCAAAATTGTCGATCTATTCAGACCAATATTCTCGGCGTTTAGAACACCAGCCGGGAGAGTAGGACTCCCACTTGTCCTACTGCATGTAGGATTGGCCGCTCTTGGAGGATTACTAGCTCCGTATAGCCCGACTGACTTCTCAGATCTCCAATATGCCAGCCCTTTCACCGCCTCTGAAACAGGTACAATCCCCCACATCTTAGGTACCGATCAGTTCGGTCGTGATGTCTTCAGCAGACTTCTCTCTGGAGCACGCTCAATTATCGTTATTTCTGCCGTAGGATCCATACTTGGGGTGGCCATCGGAACTGCCATAGGAATGATCAGCGGTTATATCGGAGGAAAATCAGACGAAGTGATTATGCGAGTAGCTGATGGACTGATGTCATTCCCATCCTTGCTTCTGGCATTACTCGTGCTCTCCGTATCTGACTCTCTTGCCTGGCTTGACGGCATATCATCGGCACTTGCCACAAGTAAAGAACCCGTGCTCGTAGTGGCTACAATGGCCATAGTTCACTCCCCCAGGGTCGCCAGAGTTCTCCGGTCAGCCACACTTTCGATTAAGGTGCAGGAATATGTCGATTCTGCACGGCTACGAGGCGAATCTGCGATTCACATAATTTTTAGAGAGATCTTGCCCAATGCACTGCCGGTACTGGCAGTAGAAGGCTCAGTGAGATTTTCCTACGCTATCCTACTCGCCTCATCGTTAGGTTTCTTGGGTCTGGGCGTCGAGCCACCATCACCTGATTGGGGAGCAATGATCGCGGATAGTCGATCCATCCTAACGAGAGCTCCATGGGTACCATTGGCGCCAGCTGCCGCCGTCGCGTCACTGGTAGTTGGAGTCAACCTGCTCACCGAAGGAATCAGAGACGCGCAACAACTACCATCGGAGTTACCTGAATGAGCAACAATAACAATCAACATGAGAGTACTACTCCGCTATTAGAAATCAAAAATCTTGGTGTCAGCTTCTTCACGCCACGTGGAACTGTGAGGGCAGTTCGCGATGCATCATTAACAGTAAATCGTGGTGAAGTCGTAGGGCTTGTGGGTGAATCGGGCTGCGGAAAATCGACAGTTGCATATTCGATTATGGGATATCTCCCTGGGATCGTACAGGTCGACGGGGAAATAAATTACGACGGGAATAATCTCGTAGGAATTGATGAATCGGAACTCGAGAAGCTTCGCGGAAATCGTATTGCAATGGTGTATCAGGACCCTCAAACCTCTTTGAATCCCACAATGAAAATTGGGCCACAGATGGAAGAGGTTTTAAAAGCGCATCTTGATTTAAATAAAGCCG
The DNA here is from genome assembly GCA_002348225.1 of Dehalococcoidia bacterium UBA2979. Lineage (GTDB taxonomy): Bacteria > Chloroflexota > Dehalococcoidia > UBA2979 > UBA2979 > UBA2979. The sequence goes on along the minus strand of DEAP01000015.1, from coordinate 8,475 downwards.
AAGTGCGCGAGCGAGCCGTCGAACTCTTTGATTCAGTCGGCCTCGCATCGCCAGATACGATAGGCGAAAGATACCCTCATGAATTGTCAGGCGGTATGCAACAAAGAGTTGTGATCGCACTTGCCTTGGCATGCGAACCCGATCTTCTAATTATGGACGAACCAACAACGGGATTAGATGTAACGACTGAAGCCACAATACTTGATCTAGTTGTTGATCTGAAGGAGAGAGTCAATGCTGGAATCCTCTTTGTCAGTCACAACCTCGGTGTAATAGCTCGAGTTGCCGACCGAGTAACAGTAATGTACGCGTCACAAACTGTTGAGGAATCATCAGTTTCGGATATATTCGCAAAACCACAACATCCGTATACGGCGGGCCTCCTCTCGTGTGTCCCGCGACCACCAACTGCAGAGGGAATCACTCCACGACTAAAGCGGATTCCAGGTTCTGTCTTTGAGGCTAGGTCTGAAGCAGGCAACGAATGTCTATTCGCTCCTCGTTGTCCGATTGCGTCTACTGAATGTCACGCTTCAGCTCCTCAATTCATAGAGGAAAATGATCGAACTGTACGATGTTTTTTCCCGGAAAAAGTCTCAGGAGACATCTGGGGAGAGCTACGACCTCGACGCGAACAGGAGGCCGAAATAGATTCAGTTGTTCTCACTGCTGAGGACTTAAATGTCCGATATGAATCCAGAGCAGGTAAAAAATACATACTCTTCGGCGAACAAACAGAGTCGTCTGTTCGTGCAGTCGTAGACGCAAATTTTGAAGTAAAGCGATCAAGGACGATAGGGATCGTTGGGGAAAGTGGGTCAGGAAAATCCACAACTGCCCGAGCGCTCATTGGTCTGACTCCCAAATCGAGTGGGAAGATCACTATGAATAGTGATGAACTTGCTCCAAACGTGGGTAACAGAACTCATGACCAAAGGGCAGACATGAGAATTGTTTTCCAGAATCCCACAGCCTCGCTAAATCCCAAGCTGCCGATCAAACATGCAATCATGAGATCACTCAAACTTTTCAGTGAGATGGATGATGGCGAAGCATACTCAGAAGCGCGCCGACTTCTGGAAGCAGTCGGACTAAATCCCGACTATATTGAACGAATTCCTAAGGAACTTTCTGGCGGAGAACAACAACGGGTAGCGCTTGCCTCGGCATTTGCTGCCAATCCGCAAGTAATACTCGCTGATGAAGCAGTATCGGCGCTAGACGTATCAGTACAGGCACAGGTGCTCAACCTTCTTTTACAAAACCAGCAGGACGAGGGAACAACCTTTGTGTTTATTTCACATGACCTTGGTGTAGTTCGATATGTGTCGGACGAGATTATGGTGATGTACGCGGGACACGTGGCCGAGCAGGGTCCTGCGGAAATGGTGTTGGCTGCACCGTCGCATCCATATACCGAAGCACTACTGTCAGCTGCCCCTGAGCCTGATCCGGAGGCCTCCCCAAGTCGCATAAGACTTGATGGAGCAGTACCCACAATGAGGGAGAAATTTTCGGGCTGTTTCTTTGCCGAGCGATGCCCTAGAAAAATAGGTGCGATTTGCGACACTGAAGAGCCACCTGAACAAACCGGAGAGTCGTCCGACCACGTGATTCGCTGCCATATCCCGGTCCAAGAACTCTCCATTAGTATTGCTTCCTTAGAAGGATAATTACTGATACCTTACCGTAAGTCTCGGCGGGTAAAATCAGTAGCCAACACTACTTTCTTCCCATGTCGACGCTGTGAAGGTAGGGCTAACTTTCTACGGCCCTACCTTCTGTTATTTCAGGTAACATATTGCTACCCCAACTGAAGCATCCTCGGTCATTAAACCGAAAAAAGTACGCCTAACCGTAATCATGTAGAAAGAGGACTCATGCCAAGACTCGTAGAAACTCAGACCACATTCAACTTCAGAGATTTTGGAGGTTATGCCAGTGCTACTGGACGGATGGTTAAACCCGATCTGCTTTTTCGCTGCGGCTCGCCAGATCTGATAGACGAAAGCGAAGCCTCAACACTTCAGGAACAATTCTCTATTCAAACAATTATTGATCTGCGCCATCAGGATGAACTACAGGAACGGAATGACCGTGGTGCACTTGTGGATATCGTAGAAAATCGTTTTCATCTGTCTGTCATCGATGCAACTCGAGCAATGAAAGAAAACAGTGAGGATCTCGATATCGCGTATGGAGTAGGCCAGTCCGGGCCAAGATACTTTGCTCTGCTTGAGAGGGGGGAGGCGGTCTGGCGCGAGGTTATCAGGATACTTCTGGATCCTTCCTCTTATCCGATTCTCGCACATTGCACGGCTGGCAAGGATCGCACCGGAGTGACAGCTGCGCTGATATTGGACCTCCTCGGAGTGAGTCACGACGATATCGCTGAAGACTACGCACTGAGCAGCCAGAGTGCTGGCCGATTGTACGATTACCTAATTGAAAGTGGTAGAGAACTCGTCGGTACTCGAGACGAAGCCATCGAACGTATGCTCACTCCCAGAAGTTACATGGATGACTTCCTCGCACTTTTACGCGAGCACTATGGTGGTGCCGAATCTTACTTTAAAAAATTAGGGTTCAGTGATGGAGAAATCAACGAAATCCGGGAATTCCTACTCGATTAGGGACACATAGTGACTACGACTAGCCCTCAAACCTCGGATCAGCTGACTCTACTGAACACTCCAGCAGAGCCACCAATATTCTTGAGAATTGCTGGGGCTCTTGGCAAATTTCTAATCAAGTACCCTCTCGGTGCGATTGGATTATTTGTGATAGTAATCTTTGTACTCATGGCAGCCGTTCCAGCGCTTTTCACGCCGCTCGCAAGTCAGTCATCCGACCACGTGATTGGTGTCCACATTGCAGACCGATTTTTGACACCTAATAGTACTGCATGGTTTGGTACGAATGGACTCGGAAGAGATGTGTATGCCCGATTAATATACGGTGCACGCACAGCCGTATTAATTGGGTTTGGGGCAGTACTACTTGGTAAGGGCCTGTCGACTTTCCTTGGTATTTTGTCAGCTTTCATGGGTGGTTGGACTGATGCAATACTTCAACGATTTGTGGAAGTGTTTCAGTCCATTCCAACGATCCTTTTTCTCATTATCGCAGTTGTCTCGTTTGAACCTCGCCTACCCGCAATCGGGCCTCTATCCTCCAGCATGCTCGTGATCGTTCTATGTGTCTCCATCGATACTGGATTTCAGAGTTCACGAACAGTCAGAGGCGTGGCGCTTGCACTCAGGGAAGAAACCTACGTCGAAGCAGCCATATCACTCGGAGCCAGCAATTCCAGGATTATGTACCAACATATACTCCCTAATCTATTTCAGTACGTGATTGTTTCTGCGTCGCTCTTTGTGGGAGCAGCAGTGCTTCTTGAATCAGTGGTGTCGTTTCTTGGATACGGCGTACAACCACCTAATCCCTCTTGGGGGCGCGAACTCAACGATGCCAGAGAAGAATTAGCGAGATATCCTCATCTAGCAGTTTTCCCTGGCCTTTTTATCTTCGCAACTGTATGGTCCTTCAATATGTTCGGAGATGCTCTTCGTGACAAGCTTGATCCGAGACTCAGAGGCTCTAATTAATCAGCTCGAGAGTGAACTAACGACCACACTCAAAAACTACCCATGACTTGAAATCAGCAGAAAGCGCCTCGTCGTACTCGCAGTATTCACCCGTTATATCCCTTACTTCGTCAAGTAGTCCAAGAGCTATTCGTCCTTGCGACAACAGCAAGTATCGCAATTCACCAGTCTCTAAAAATCCACGGAGGACATCAGGTGGGAACATCAACTCCCGGCGGTACTCATTCCAAACAGGAAGTATCGGTTCACCAGTAAAGGCTATAGCCTCTCCAGCGTTGTTCACTCCATCTATACCGAATCGATACTTTGCAGAAGAATCAACTGGTAGTTTCTCTAAAACTTTCTCGGCTGGCACACGTCTCCATGACTGATTTTGAGAGGTAGTATCCCATGCAAATTCTTCGGTGGCATAAATGACTGGATTAGGTTGTGTGATCTGAGCCCGAGGTGAAAAAGACACTATCCACGCCGACGTCAGTAACGGAAAAAATAGGAATATTGAAAGAATTGGCATGGCAATTTTGAGGTTAGTCATAGTCCGGAGCAGACCGAACAGAATATAAATGATTATGCCTCCGGCAAGAGAATATGAAAGCATCTCTCGCAGCACCGGATAGTCTGTGGTTACTGCAAAATTATAAACAACTAAAAAGACAAATATTAATGGGGCGATCAGTATTTTAAAAACACCGAAATACTCCAAGCCACGAACAATGCCTAACCCACCCATAATCGCGATGGCAGGTGCAAAAGATTCGATATAGTGTGCCGGTGCTCTGTTGGAAAAACTAAAAAGTACGAGTCCTGTTAAAAACCATATCATCCAGAATAGGACAGGACCATTCAGTAACGAGCGCTTCGTAACTAATATCGACAGAACACCAAAAAGCCCAAAACACAGTATGGAACCCAATAATGGACCGTTCGCTCCGGAAAATAATCTGAACAATCCTGCATCCCCTACACCAAAAGCTGGAGCCCATATCGCTTGCAGAGCAGCACTGTATCGCGGCGCATCAGGAATTGGCTGAAAGATAGTTACTTCTGAAGGGAATACTCTCTCAATCCCGTTATAGAAAACAGCCAGACTAATCGGGCTATTGTTCGGGTCATTTAGGATCAGAGGACGGCTATCGACATTCGTAAGTTCAACGGCCACCATCCAAAGAGAGGCGCAGACTATAAATATGATTCCGCTCCCAAAAATTAAGCTAGCTTTCTCAACAAGCTGGTTCCTCCAGCGGACCATAATGTACACACCTGCTGCTGGCAGAAAAATAAGACCTTCGAAAAATTTAATATTAAACAGGACAGCGAGAGATACTGCCCAGATAAGCAATAATTTTGGCCTATTTTCTACGGAATAAACAAAAATCAATGCACTCAACATTGCAACAAACATCAGGAGAGCGTCCATAGTGGAATCTCTTGATGTAGCAACTGACTCAGGGAAAATCGCCAAAACTATTGCCGCTATAGTAGCCACCTCAAGACCGAACCATCGGTATGCCCCGACAAATACCAACGGGACTGCTAAAGCTCCCGCCAAAGCAATCGGACCGATAAATCCAAATGCGTTTAAGCCAAATAGTTTTGTCGACAACACTTGCAACCAAAGTCCAAGTGGTGGTTTGTCGACTGCTATAGCCCCGCTGGGATCAAAGGAGGCGTAGAAAAAATTGTGCCACGATTCGCCCATTGATCTGATAGTAGAGGCATAAAATAAATTGCCTATACCCAAGTCTGCGAAGTGGGAAAACCGAAGCATCAGAGCAAGTAGTGTTACAAAAAACAGAGCCCAAAAAACTTTTTGCTCCAAAACCCCGGGGAAACTCATATTTCTCTCTTGCAATCTTTCGCTGATCGAGTCAAGTAGTCGTTACCATACCTTGGGCAAGAGACTACTAATGAATAATTATCTTCCGTCATATCGCCAGATCATTGAATCCATAGGCTATTGGAAACTACCTATTTCCCTTGGACTGCTGACTATAGGAGTATACGGGGTTGTATTGTATGGATTCGGTCTGCTGCTCTATGACATCACCAGCAGCACCAAGTGGACCATAAGCAGTATGTCTCTGGCAAACACCCTCGGTTCGATAGGTGGGGCAGCGTTTGGTGTCTTGGCCGGCATGTCCCTTCGCTGGATATCAGCCAGAGTTCTTATGTGCGCTGGGCTACTTGTGGGTTCAATTGCTATCTGGGCAGCAAGCCTTGCGACATCTCAAACCACCTTTATTATCTGCTGGACGCTCGGAGCCTCTACTTTACATGCGACGCTGTTTTATCACATCACAATGGCTTTAGTTGCTCAGAGACATGCGGAAGACAGAGCAAAAGCCTTCATGATTCTGACCCTCGTTGGAGGATTATCAAGCCCTATATTCATTCCAGTGGGTGGTCTCATATCTTCCCTTGAGGACTGGCGATTCGCTATGCAGGTGATGAGTCTAGGGGCAATATTATTTGCGATCCCGGGTCTCATGGCCGCTCCAACACGCGCAATAGGACAAGCAAGCACTGGTATAGCTCCAGATAAATCAAACAGGTCAGGAAGCCTAACACGAACGATGTATCTACTTGTGTCGAACAGGCAGTTGATATTTCTAACTTTGATATTCTCGCTCTACGGATTAGCCACAAATGGTATCCAATTTCACCATGTCGCCGCAATTCAAACTCTAGGCTTTAGTCTCTCAACTGCCGTTGCAATATCAGGTGCTCGAGGATTTTTGTCGCTCCCTGGACGAGCAGCTCTCGCCTTTATGGAAAATAAATTAGGCGCTAAGCGAGCACTGACCGGCGTATATCTGATGACTTTTATATCAACACTAGCTTTTTTATTAGAACCGTCACTAACCACCATGTGGGCGTTCGCTATCATCGGCGGGATCGCATTTGGTACCCTGCTTCCTTTACAGGGTCTTCTAGCATCGGAATCTATAGGGGAACGTAACTTTGAAGCTACGCTCGCTTCACAACAGGGTGCCGTATCATTCATCGCATCCTTTGGGGCTCTAGGAATGGGCGCACTATATGACTTTACGTCGAATTATCAGACCGTGTTTCTCCTAGCCGCTGTAATCCAGTTGGCCGGGATTATATTCCTCCAATTTTGGTCAAAACCTACGACACAATCATAGGCCGGTCAGCGTAACTCTTTCAGTTCTTTCACAACTGTCGGAGACAAACTCGCGACTAAAACAAGTATTAATCCCGCCACCCAAAATGTGACGGATATACCCAACTGTTCGGCCATCAAACCCATGAGTAGTGTCCCAATCCAGCCACACCCAATCGCGAGGTTCCACCCACCTAGCACTCGACCTCGCATATCTTTTGGAACAGCACCTTGCAAAAGTATCCACTCGAGTGAGTCGATCATTGCTCCGGCGGCCCCTAGACAAACAAGTATTATCAGTGACGCAAAAAATATGGAGGAAGTTCCCAGAAGAATCTCCCAGACACCTAGACAACCAACTGTAATCAGCAGCAACACTCCTTTTCTGGCATATCGGCCATACAGAGTGATCAACAACATCCCAACAAGACCTCCTATGGCAGTTGCGGATACCAAAACGCCCAGCCCTTCTGGGCCGATAGATAAAAGCTCATCGGCTACCACAGGAAGAAAACCGTGGTAAGAAAATCCAAACATTTCTGCAAAAGCCATCAACCCGATCAACGCTAGGACTACTTTATTCTTCTTCATCATCAACACACCTTCGACCAGATCAGAAACAAAAGAGCTCCGGATCTGAGTCTTCCGAACCTGTGGATTAATCGAGGAGAAATAAGCAGCAGCTACAACTAGAGGGAACGCGCCAATTACAAAAATCCACTGGTGAGGAATTGTGGCCAAAAGAAGTCCCCCGCTAATCGCACCGCCAGCACCGACAAGTCGTTGCCCTAAAGACGTGATCGTTATGCCCCGTGACAAGCGATCCTCACCGACCACATCAATAGCGAGCGGCTGAATAACGGCCATTTGCAGTGTTGTGCTCGTGCCACTAATCAGTGCTAAAACAAATAAAGGAAAAACAGAAGATTCATCTGCGAAAAACACCCCTGCGACTACCAACATAGATATTGCCCGGACGAGTGCATTTATAGACAGGGTCCGATGACGAGCATATCGATCAGAAATAACACCCAAAACAGGTCCAAGTATTAAGTTCGGACTGAATCGAATAGCCCACGCAAGTCCAGTGAGAAAAGGAGAGCCTGTTATCTCAAGGACCAGCCAACCAACAATAGTCCGCTCGAGCCATTGTCCCATTGCAAAAAATACTGCCGCTGTCCACAGACGGCGGTATGAAGCGATCTTAAAAACATCAAACGTGTCGGCAGGGAACAGGCGGGGCAAGATAATTCTGGCTCAATCGTCTTAAAATACAATTACCGGCCACGAAACTCTGGTGTCCGTTTCTCACGAAATGCCGAAATACCTTCAGCGACATCTTCAGATGCAGACGCTCGCGCCTGTTGAAATTCCTCGGCGATCAACTGAGTACCATACTCCTCCGTTAGCCCTGTGTAGACCTGATCTTTAATAAGTCCGTACGCCACTGTTGGTCCCTTGGCCCATTTCTGGGCCAACCCGAGGGCTTCTTCTAACACCTTCTCGTCAGCTACTACTAAATCTGCTAAACCAGTCTGAAGTGCTTCATCAGAGTAAATACGAGACGCATCCCACAGCCATCTCAACGCTTTTGCCGGGCCTACCAATCGCGGAAGCATCCAACTAACTCCATTGTCAGCAGCAAGCCCACGATCGGTAAAAGCGGGATAAAAATAACTCCCCTCACCCATCACCCGTATATCGCATGCCAGAGCAATTCCAAAGCCACCACCCACAGCCGGG
>DEAP01000114.1:4220-4873 GCA_002348225.1 Dehalococcoidia bacterium UBA2979 | reverse complement strand
GGATATTCGAGCCAAGGATACGCGGAAGATGGATTTGGAGCTAGTTTCGGAGGGTCTAGCTCGTATGTGCCGTCAATCAAAGCATTTAATATTGAACGGGCTGCTCTTGACTGGCTTATGACTATGTCATTGGAAAAAATGTATGAGAGGTTCCCGAATTTACGAATAGCATCTGTAGAGAATGGATCGACTTTTCTCCCCGACCTGTTTCGAAAATTACCACAGCAGAAAAATAAATTAATGGGCTGGTTTAAAGAAGATCCTATGGAACAATTCAAACAACACGTTTGGATCAACCCATTTTGGGAAGATGATCCATCTGAAGTTGCTGACTATATGGGAAGTGATCGGGTTATTTTCGGGTCTGATTGGCCCCATATAGAAGGGATGCCGACTCCGCTCGATTACGTCGATGAATTAAGCAGTTTTGATGAACATGACCGAAAATTGATCCTTCATGACAATGTGCTTGAACTCAATACACCGAGGCCGACGTAACCTATTAGCCACCACTTACGGTAATGTCTTCACCAGTTACCCACGATGATGCATCCGATGCAAGGTACAAAACAGCTGAGGCAATATCTTGAGGAGTTCCAAGGCGCTGAAGAGGAATCCCAGTCTCCTTGGCGTACGCCGGTAGATCTTCGGGA
>DEAP01000114.1:0-3823 GCA_002348225.1 Dehalococcoidia bacterium UBA2979 | reverse complement strand
GCAAGCTCATAGGCTAATGATGCTGTAAGAACGTTCACACCAGCTTTTGAAGCAGCGTAATGGGAATTGTTCGGTACAGCCCCTGACGATGAACGGGAAGAGATATTAATTATCGCTCCCGAAGTCATATTTTTGGCAGCTGTTTGGCAGCCAATGAAGGTGGATGTCAGTGTTTGCGCTACCGTTTGGTCCCACTCGGACCGGGGTAGGTCCATAAGTGGGCTACGACCCGTGCTTGCTCCAACATTATTTACCCAGATATCGATTTTGCCGAATTCTTCTATCGCTTTCTGGGCAAGGTCTTCTACCTGGAAATCTTCAGTAGCATCACATGGGTGACTTATTGCAATACCACCAGTAGCAATTATCTGATCTCGGACTCGTTCAATGTCAGATTTTGTTCGAGCAGAAACTACGACATCTGCTCCGGCCTCTGCAAGAGCCATCGCGATGCCCTCACCAATGCCTTTCCCGCTGCCAGTCACGACAGCAGTCTTTCCACTTAAATTAAACAACTCCAGTGTGTTCATCATCGCCTCCACTAGGTACCCCTTTCCTACCATACATCTTCCATAAATAAGGAATGCTTAGCTGGTTTTCAAATGTGCGCTCATAACTGCGAGAGAAGTGGTAACACCAATTTCACGGGTTTTGATCGTTGTGATTTTTCGCCCTGGCTGTACAGCTGATTTAACTGGGGTGCATTTTTCACCTAGATAATCTGCTGTCGCTTGCAAATTATCTGAAATCAGAGCAAGTCCCCAAAACAGTGCGTTGCCATTAGCTTCTGATTGATCGGGGCCTACTAGTTCAAGGATCACATCGCCAAGCCAGAAAAAAGTTTGACGCATTTTGTCCTCATCATTACCAAAAGTTCTTACCCTACGGGGGTGTATTCCATTTGATTCGAAAGCACGCGTGGTCCTGTCACAATCTGCTGTAGTGACGACTAGATGGTCGATCCGCGTAACACCATTTGGATGAACAGAAGGAAGCCAAGCATCGATATCGCTGGACGCAAGGTTGGGAGCCGTATCAAATTTAAGTGAATCGATTACTCCACTCACTCCGTGAACGGCAGCACGCGAAATACCTTCTTGACCGGTGGAATCGAAGAGAAGCTGGACGCTACCGACCTGGCATACTGGTTTGCTATTTGGCAATTCCAACACATCAAAACCTGCGGATGACCATGTTTCCTCATTGTCTCCAATAGTTAATTGGAGAAGTTGAAAATTGCTGTTTGCCACAAAGAGAAACTGTACATCAGTTTTTTCATATACCTTAATTTCGATTAAGGTCATGATGATCGGAGATATAGGAGCAGTATGCGGAATATAAAAGGACGAAGTCTTATAATAACCTTTGCATTAATCGTGGGCGGTATTGCCGTCATCCCATCTATCGGTGGTGCTGCGACTGAGAATTGCTATGTGTTCACTTCAAACTACAACAGTGACACCATCTCAATCATTGACCCCATTACCTATACGGTTGACATAAATATCGCTACTGCAGCAGGTCAGCCATCTGGACTTTCATTGTCTCCGGACGGTGAAACGCTCTACGTTGCAGAACGAGACGGGGACCACGTCGAAATATTCGACGTAGCGACAAAGACGTCTACTGGAACAATTCCAATAGGAACGGCGCCATCGGCAACTAACGATGTAATTACGTCCCCAAATGGTGGAATCGCTGCCGCAGTTAAAACTGATTGGGGGGCGTCAACCATAGAAATCATTGACCTAACAACGAACGCCGTTACCGGATCAGTGCCAATTCCAGTCGATGCTACAAATGCTGCCTTCACACCTGATGGAACAGAGGTCTGGGTAAATTCAGTTGACTCAGGAACCGTAGGCGTTGTAGATATCGCAACACTTACAGCTAGTTCCTTTGATATCACCCACTCCAACCCCGGAGGTCCCTACACAGGAACTACTGGAATTCGGTTTAGTCCTGCAGGAGACTTCGCGTATATCGGTAATGCAGCCGATGGCAGGATCTCGGTTGTTGATACCTCTTCGTTTGCTGAAATCACTACCATTACCATAGGCCATGAACCAGGAGCAATGGATTTCTCGCCTGATGGAACAGAAGCTCTAGTTGTAATAGGCCCTACGAAGTCGATTGGGTTTATCGATACGAATACGCATACCCTCACCACCACTCTTGACGTGACTACCGTTGGTTACGATTTCCCCAACGATGCAGTGTTTAGTCTAGATGGCTCACAAGTTATCTTCTCTGCAAGTGACGGAGATGATAAAGTAGTTTTCTTTAACCTCGCCTCTTCGACTGTTGTTGGAGCCGTTACTGTACCTCAGGGGAGTAATAACATCGCCGACATAGTTTGTAGAAATCTTGAAGTTCCTACTCCTACACCTACTCCTACACCGACAACCTTCGTCTTCTCTGAGCCTTTAGATAAATGGATCGACTGGGCTGATTGTGAAGTTGATGACGATGGTGATGGGGTTGTGAACTGTAACGACTACTTCCCATCAGATGCTGGCTTGTCTGAAAGACCAGAAGACGCTCCCGGGTACACGGGCTAAGGGGCTTCACCTCGTATAGCTCATGAGAGTAGCCTGAAACACCCAACTGATTTTTATCTTTTGGTGGTTTCGAAGGGATAGAACTTCCGACTGAGGATTTTCCTCGTAACAGGAGAGAGTGCAACACTTTGAAGATGCGCCAAGAAGCCTCACCCCGCCCGATATTTATATTGTCGGCAGCTGTAGCTTCAGCGGTCCTTGTTGTCGCTAATATTTCATCTCTTAATGTCGCACTCCCAGAACTTTCCAGAGAGTTAGGGGCAAGCCAATCTGATGTCCAATGGATGGTCGATATTTATGCTTTCTTCCTCGCCACGCTTTTACTACCTGCCGGAGCTTTAGGGGACCGATATGGCCGTCGCCGCATGCTTCTAATAGGGATTTTTATTTTGGGGGCGGCAAATGCAGCAACGCTTCTAACCTCAGATGTCTCGTTAGTGATCACAAGTCGGGCAGTCAGCGGAGTGGGGGCTGCTCTAATATTTCCCGCGACACTATCTACGATCACAACAACGCTTCCAGAAGGAAAGCGCGTCAAAGGTGTCGCTATTTGGACAGCATCTGTGTTTTTTGGTGGCCTGTCTGGAGTGCTTATCTCAGGGGCGCTCATGGAAAACTACTGGTGGGGAAGTGTCTTCCTCGCAATGTCGATCCTCGCTGGGGCAATTTTTCTCCTGTGCTGGGCTTATCTACCTGACTCTTCCAATCCAGATGAAGCCAATATGGACCCCTTAGGGGCTTTGCTGTCCTTCGTTGCCGTTGGCGGTATTGTCTTCGGCGTCATGGAAGGACCAATAAAAGGCTGGTCGTCAATTCTTATCGTCTTCAGTTTCATCATCGGCACATTAGCCCTAGTAGCTTTCGTCTTGTGGGAACGGCATACTCCTCGGCCGCTACTCGACGTGCGCATGTTTGCAGATCGGGGAGTGCGATCCGGTTCGTTCTCTCTACTTGTCCAGTTCACGGTAGCATTCGGCTTTTTCTTTCTCACCGTTCCGCTGCTCGCTTTTGTCTTCGGATATGGCCCGCTTGATATGGGACTGAGTCTTATGCCTGCGGCTATAGGGCTATTCCCAGCTTCAGCAATAGCGATACCGCTCACGAGAAAAATCGGATTTCGGACTGTTGGAACTCTCGGACTAGTTCTACTCGCAGGAGCTTTCTATCTTGGAACTTCTCTCGAGACGGACAGTAGCTTTCTACTGTTTGCTGTTGTCATGATTATCTATGGGGCGGGAATCGGGTTTGCTTCTCCGCCAGCA
>DEAP01000087.1 GCA_002348225.1 Dehalococcoidia bacterium UBA2979 | reverse complement strand
TCTCAGAGTTGTGCTCTCCTACTCGAGGTGCCCGCACATATGATGATGGCATCGTTTTTGAGAATTGGTAGGCTGGCCCCGGATGCTCAAGCACTCTACCCACCTCTTCGTACGTAACGTCCTGGAAAAAGCCTCGCTCACGCAATTGAGTATGCTCCGATAGCTCATTGACTTGGTTAACTGGGACCATAAGCATTCGTTTGGATTGCCCAAGATCGACAAGTTCGTCTCGATTATATTTTCCTGCTAGATCAGCATGCGCAAGCTCGATCTCGTCCTGGTGGTCACGTCGATAAAATGGATCGAGCCATTCATCTCCTGTAAGGTCTGGTGTTACTTCCTCGTCTTTCAACCATTGCGCAAACTCAGTCCACCTTACTGGCCGTATGGAAATTGACACCCACTTACCGTCCTTGCAAAGATAGAGGTGCCGCGATCCGAAATGACGCATCCCACCTCTTGTCGGAATTTGTTTGTGCCATGTATAAAAATTGGGGTTAGCGGTCTGTACGGTAGCCATGCTTGCGGCTTCCTGTATGGAAACATCGATACGTGACCCCTGACCCGTATTAAACCGATCTTGGAGAGCTATCAATGTACCCCATGCTCCAACCAAAGAAGCCATGTGATAAGACTGTTCAGCCGCAGGTTGGTTGGGTGGTTCTTCCGGTAACCCATTCAGATATAACAAACCCGACATCGCTGCCGTTGTCAAAGCATTTCCCTTCCAGTGTCGCCGCGCACCCGTCTGACCAAATGGAGTTATCGTCGTGTACAACAGGTTTGGGTTTTCCTTTGAGAGTTTCGCGTAACCGATATCCTTAGTATCGAACTCGCCGGGTGTAGCTGTCTCGATAATGATGTCGGCGGCAGTACTTAGTTTTCGGAAAAGACCCCTCCCCTCTTCTGCTTCGAGATTAAGGGTTATGCCTTTCTTATTTACGTTGTAGTGAAGGTGATAGAGGCTGGCCTCCGGGTCGCCATCATTAGATTCAAGCCACGGGCCACGTCTGCGATAAGCGTCACCTTTTGGGTCCTCGACCTTGATAGTCTCTGCACCTAATTCGGCTAGCATCCGGCCACAGAAGAGTCCCGACTCGCCAGCTAGATCAAGCACGACTAGTCCGGACAGAGGGCCTTGGTTCGTATCCAACATCCTAGGAGTGTAGCGTTTTTCTGTGTGAGGGAGTCGTTATCTATCTAAGCTCTTGACTACACTAATTCTGGCACTTTTGCGCTTTCGTGCTTGAGGATCGGAATAAGTTCTTTTCCGTAGTCGATTGCATCTTGGTAGGGGTCCCAGCCACGAATAAGAATGGTCTCTACGCCGAGCTTGTGATATTGGACGAGTGAGTCAGCCACCTGTTCTGGGGTGCCAACTAGTGCAGAAGTATTCCCTGAAGCACCGGTAGCGGCGGCAAGCGGCATCCATAATCGCTCATCATGGAGGTCTGATTTGCTGGCGAAGTCAAGTAATCGCTGCGAACCCACTGATGTTCGCTTGCGAAGCGGCGAGGTCCGTACGTTAGACTCAACCGTATTGAGGAACTCACGAGCTTTCTCCCAAGCCAACGCCTCGGTGTCTTCTATCACCGGTCTGAAGGAAACGCTATATTTCAGAGTTCTCCCGTATTTTGCTGCGCGAGTATTGATGTCTTGAATCTGTGATTGGATTGCGGCCCGGGGTTCACCCCAGAACATGTAAACGTCCGCTTGTCTTGCACCGATTTCAAGTGCGATCTCTGAACTCCCACCAAAATAGATTGGGATTGACGGAGTCTGCGTGGACTGCACAGAGCTAGACGCATTTTTTACCTGGTAATAGTTCCCTGAATGATCGAATGTTTCGGACGTTAAAGCTTTGCGGAATACTGTAAGATACTCATCCGTCCGCCTATAACGGTCATCATGGCCTAGATAATCACCATCACGTTGTTGTTCCGCATCACTACCTCCAGTTATGAAATGCACACCGATTCGGCCGCCAGTGAAAATATCCACGGTTGATGCCCTTCGTGCCGCCAAGGTTGGGGCCACGAAACCAGGCCGATGCGCCACCAAGAATTTGATTTTCTGCGTAGCTGCTGCTGCAGCCTGTGCTACGGCAAAGCTATCCGCCGAATCCGAGCTGTATCCAACCAAGACAGCATCGAAGTTACTTTCTTCATGTGCCTGCGTGAATCTACTGAGATAATTAACGTCTATTCCGCCGCCGATTATCGAGACCGGGATTTTTCCGTTACTGGGAGTCACGCCGATCATCCCGACTACATTGAGGGTCATCTGAAATTCTCCACGCATGTATTAATGTTGAGTTAGTTACCTATCATTGATAACAATTAAGCACTATTCTACGTACTGACAGTCGAAAAGTAAATGCCTTATCGTCTGCTTATGCAGACTGCACTCGATAAAGATGCCTTGCAATGGCTGAGTAGTCAAAAAGTGGCGTACCTCGCCACAACCGATGTGCACGCCCAAGCACATATCGTTCCTGTCGTATTTGTTTTGATCGACCAAAATATATTTATCTGTATCGACGGAAAGCCAAAAAAAAGTAGATCCCTCAAGCGGCTAACGAATATCAAGGCCAACCCAAAGATTTCGCTGCTAGTAGATAACTATGACGATGACTGGCAGCAACTGAAATGGGTTCGCGTAGACGGGACAGCCATTGTGCTCGAGAGTACCGACGAGTCTCGAGCAGTTTTTGAGAGCGTTATCAGTACGCTACGGGATAAATATCCGCAATACCAAACCATGGACCTATCCCGGGGGCCATTAATAAGCATCACTATAAATGCGATCGCGAGCTGGCAAGCCTACAGAAAATAAGGGTCCTAGGAAATCTCTTCTAAAACTTGTTGCGCGTGGCCGGCAGGCTTAACATTCCGCCATATTTTTTTGATAGTGCCATGCTCATCGATAAGAAACGTAGACCGAAGTATGCCCATGAATGTTTTTCCGTACATGCTTCTTTCTCCCCACGCTTGATAGGCCTCGGCTACCGCGTGGTCAGGATCAGACAGTAATGGGAACGGGAGTCCATTTTCCTTCTGGAATGCCAGATGTTTCTCCACAGTGTCGGGAGATATGCCTACTATCGAAACGTTTGCGACTTCGAATCCAGCGTGCTCATCACGGAGCTCGCATGCTTCGGTAGTTCATCCAGGGGTGAAATCTTTGGGGTAAAAATAGACGACCAGCTTCTTCCCCTGATAGCTACTCAGTGTCACTTCTTGCCCGTCTTGGTTGTGTAGGGTGAACTCTGGAGCCCTCATACCCTCGCTAATTGAGTTAGTCATTAGCTCTCATTTCTCTTAATGCGCTCTTAATTACCATATACCAATCAATCCTGACGTCATAGTTATCAATGATTCCTTAGCATTATGCGAGAGTCGCAACCAAAGAAGTTGTCGAGTGGATTCCATTGAGTGTCCTGATCTGTGTAGCAAGGAAATCTGGTATCTCAGCATAATTACTTGCCTCTATCTCAACGACTATGTCGTATGGACCCATCACCTCGTGCGCTTCCACCACAAGTTCCATCTCAACGAGGGCGTCCAGAATTTCGCGAGTCATGCCGGGGTTTGTGACTATCAATACGTACGTTTTAATTGAAGATTCTGACATCTTTGTGACTCTTTTCAACAGCTTAAACAGTGTAGCGCGCACTCGCCTAGGAGTACTCGACTTGATTTGATGGTCAGGCGAGCAGATTAAGCTTTTATGGCTTAACATCGGATCGGTGCTTTGCGAGGTTACTGACAGGGAAACGACCCGGGCAGGATGAACTCTGTAACGCGCCGATGTGCTTCAATACGAGAGACTAGAACGGGAAGACGATGAGCAAAAATTTAGTCGTGCGATTCGCTGGTGAGGGTGGACAAGGAGTCGTCGGCGGCTCAGAGCTTATGGCCTCTGCAGCAGCAGAGAGCGGCTATCATGTGCTCACGTTTGCTACCTACCCTTCGCAGATCAAAGGTGGCCCAGCATGGGGTCAGGCCAGAATTTCCTCAGAACCGATCCTGACGCCGGGCGACGCACTTGATGTGTTGGTTTGCCAAAACGAATACGCGTATGACGCCAATCTACCCGAGCTTTCCGAGCAAGGCATAATCGTCTATAACAGCCAAGAATTCCAAATAGAGCATCCCCGTGCACTTGCACTTCCTACAGATGACATGGCACGCGAGGCTGGCAATACTCGGGCAGGAACCATTGTT
>DEAP01000033.1 GCA_002348225.1 Dehalococcoidia bacterium UBA2979 | reverse complement strand
CCTGCAATTTGAAGATAAGGAGTGAGCAACCATCCCCCAATTCCCCATGCCATTCCGTAACTTCGATTAAGAACAGTAGGGTTTCAGTCAAGACCGCCATAGATGTAGACCTGCTTGTGCACAGTCGAGCCGTACCTACTGAATCCGGGTGATGTGCTGATAGCCGCTCGTTCCATACATGCCAAGATGTCGTTGGTGAGTTTACCTCCCCCAGTTGCATCGAAACCCAATGTAGCACCGGTCTGGATCAGTGCCTCAGTGAGGTCGGATTTAAACGTGTCAGAGCTTGAGTTGCAGATGAACGTAGCTCCGATGTTGCGTAAGATTTCCTCCTGTTCAGATGAGCGAACGATGTTGATCAGGTCAAATTGCTCCTCAAGCGCCACTTTTTGCAGCATTTGGCCTAAGTTCGACGCTGCCGCTGTATGGACTATGGCTGAATGACCTTCACGCCTCATGGTTCCGACAAACCCAAGAACTGTCATTGGATTTACAAAACATGAAGCGCTTTGAGCCGGGCTGGTCCCGTCCGGAACAACTATGCACTGGTCTGCACGAACTCTTTTATATTCGGAATAGGTGCCGCCTCCGGCGAAGCCAACCACGCTGCCTAGAAGCTTTTGTGCCTCTTCTGAATCACCAGTAGCTACAACGACCCCTGCTCCCTCATTTCCGACTGGCATACTTTGTCCAATGCGACCCTCAACGCTGGGCATTAAGTGCGACGCAATAGGAGCATTAACCACAGGGGACCCAGCATCTTCGGAATAACTTGCAGATTCCATGTCTGCTGGACCGAACAAGACACCGAGGTCAGATGGATTGATAGGAGCCGCCTCGATTCTCACGAGAACGTCAGAGTCTCGCAGATCAGGCACGTCGGCAGTTGCAATACGCAATGCTAGAGATTCGTCCTCACGTATCAGCGACTGTATTTGCATCATTTCATTCGAATTATTAGCCATTGATTCATTCCTTTTCAGCTATAAGTTGTTTATCACATGCCGTATTGCCGGTTCATCTCAGAGAGATTTTCTGGTCGGAGTTGTCTACCTTGTATGGCTGGATGCTCAAGTCCATAGCGATACGCACGAAATAACCAGCCTATTGTTATGCCGTTGTCTCGAGCATTGTAGATAGGATTCCACCATTCCCAAGCAACCTCACCTTTTGAAGTTATTTCAAGCAGTCGACCGGATGTACCTTCGCATATTAGGACATTCTGATTTGGGAGCCGGGTAGCTCCTGAAATATGGCCACTGAAAAATTGCGCCGGAGGATTCCCTTGGTAGGTCCAAGTGACCTCACTTGTTTGGGGATCGACGACGATCACACGTGAGGTGGACATGTCAGTTTGACGATGCATTCCATTATCGAAGATCTGCACCTGATTGTTATCCACCCAAGTAGCATGATGTTGATGTGCGGTGTCAGGGAAACCATACTTCCACGTGATTTTCGGATCGCCTGTCCCACGAGAAATTATTGCCACACGACTATTGTTCCTGCAGGAAATCAATACATCACCATCAGAATTTAGATCGATGCTATTTATGTGGGTCCACTCCCATTTTGTTTCAAGCGGGCATATAGGGTCCTTACGAGGATCAAAGAGCTTCCATGTTTCTGCTCGCCAAATTTCCTTACCTTCTGGATCTATTTCAACGATGTCATCCCCAAGCATTACCGGAAGTTTTTCTTTAGGACGTTTGACTCCTCCTTTCACCTGCTTGGCTTCTGCGTCCGGCATTTCCCTCCAGACTGGGAATATTGTGTTCCCGTTTTCAAGGCGGACAAAGTCATGGTGCATGGCAATATCTTTGTGTTCCCACACAACCTCACCCTCCCAAGTGATTTCCTGTAATACCGAACAGTTAGCGCCGAGGCGGCGGAGATGTCGATCAAACGGTGGGGGATCAACCGTGAAATCTGGTGGTGGTGGTGGTAGTAGCGAATGCTCCACTCCCATCATAAGAAGGTTGCCATTGTCGAGTAATTTAGAAATGTGTGGACGGACAGTTTCAAAAACCCATTTGTGTACGAATCGTCCGTCGATATCGAGCAGGTAACTTGCATTACCGCTCAGTGGTGTTATTAGTGTGTATCCCTTACTCGACAGCTGAGGCCTGTGGAATGTCATGCCGAATTTTTGATTGATTGACCAGCCCACGGTATCCTCCCCTCTAGTCAGATGCTATTGCATGTTTGTCATCGATAAGCTTATTTATAGTATCGTTTGTCATGCCTGCTTCATTAAGTACTTCACGTGTGTGCTTACCGAGGACTGGGCTAGGACCTTGCGCCTGCAGTGGTGTTTCTCCAAATTTGACCGGGGGAGCTACAACATCCATCCCCCCGAGCAATTCATGCTCGAGATGAATCATGAAGTTGTTTTCCTTCACTTGCGGGCTGTCGATTACCTCTTCGAGCGTCTGGTAGCGCTGACATGGGACACCAGCCTCATTAAAGATTTTGAGCCAATGCTCAGTTGTGTTTGTAAGCAAAACAGCCTGCATCTGATCACGGATACCGGCCTGATAAGCTTTGATGTCAGCTGGAGCTTCCCAGTCAGGGTCCGTTATTCGGGGGTCATCGATATTCAGTAGAGCGGCGATTTTTCGTTGAAGGGAGTCAACACCTGCTGAAATGACGATTACTCCATTTGAAGTCTGTAAAAAACCATAATATGCGCCACTTACGACATGAGGGAGAAGTTCAGCTTTCCGCTCAATCATTCTCTCCCACGGGTCCGATTCCTCGTACACCTCCTCAAGAAAACTCACATATTCCTTTCTCCAGTCTGCGATGACATCCACATGATGAGCATTGTTGTTCTGCAAAACGAGGGCGGCCTGTAAGAGTGCCACGTCTATGCGTTGGCCGATATTTGTTTTTTCACGGTGATATAGAGCTGATGCTATACCCCACGAGAGGAGCATGGCTGCCATATAGTCAACAAGAGGATCTGGGTTCAAAGAAGGGCCATCTGGGCTCAGATGTGCAAGTCCTGAGAATGCCTGAATGGCAGCATCCATGGCAGGTTTACCGGCGAGTGGTCCCTCCAGGCCATATCCAGTGTTCTCAGCATAGATTAGGCGGGCATTTCGCTTCTTCAGAGTTTCATAATCAAGTCCCAGACTTTGTGCAACGCCTGGTCTGAAATTAGCAATAATTACGTCAGCTTTCTCACATAATGCTTTGACCGCGGAATTTATCTCAGAGTTTGCCAGATTTACGGCGACGGATCGTTTACCTCGGTTTTTATTGAGATACTGAAGTCCTTCACCCGGAATTATTGTTCCGTTACGTCTGGTTTGGTCTCCCTCCAGAGGTTCGATTTTTATCACATCAGCACCGGAATCAGCCAATAGCTGTGCACAATATGGTGCCGCTATGAAGCGACCTAACTCAATAACTTTCAATCCGACGAAGGCTCCACGATGCTCACTAACCACGAGGTAAACCTAGCCCGCGAGTTGCAATGACATTTCGTTGAATTTCACTCGACCCCTGTGCGATTGTTCCAGGGATAGCGGAGATATACCCGTTTGCAGAGGTTCTGAGTTCATGCCTCAAACTGCCACCATCACTCGCGGTTGTCCATTTGCTGAACGATAGGTTCCCAAAAAGTCCATCTATCCCCACGTGCAAGTTATGGATCGTTTGATCGACCTCACTTGCAAGTAGTTTTGTAATCGATACCTCGTAATTTGGAATGAGTCCAGATGCCTGTTGGGACACTACTCTGTAGGCCAATAACTCAGAGACCTTTGTCGAGACACTTAAGTCAGCTAATCTCGTTCTTTTGCTCTCTGATTTATAACCACTTTGCGGGGATTGGTGAGCTCCAATCGCTTGTTTCAGAGCTCTTCTGAGGGAAGCAATACGTGCTATGCCTGAGCGTTCAAAATCCATAGTCGACGCATTCACATACCAGCCGCGATTTTCCTCGCCCACGATATTTTCAGTAGGGACCTTTACGTCTTCAAAATGCACTTTGTTGAAATGGTGTTCTCCCTGCATATCAAGGATAGGTTCCACGGTGACACCTTCGGCATCGAGTGGAATTATGAGCATGGATAAGCCCCTGTGTTTGGGCGCATTAGGGTCGGTTCGTACAACTGTCCAAAGAAGGTCCGAATAGTGAGCCCCACTAGTCCATTTTTTTTGCCCGTTAACAGTGTAAAAATCACCATCTTTCACAGCCCGCGTATTTGCTGATGCTAAATCTGACCCGGCATCAGGTTCTGAAAGTCCCATCGCGAAAGAGAGATCTCCTTTTGCAATCTGAGGGAGATACTCTTGCTTTTGTTCCTCATTCCCGAACAAAATTATCGATGGGCCTACCTGTTGAACGGCTCTTCGATGATGCTCTTGTGGCGCACCTACTTCGGCCATCTCTTCCATGTAAATCATTTGTTCTGTGTAGCTAAGTCCAGCTCCACCGTATTCCTCAGGCCAGGCGACTGCCAGCCATCCAGCCTCTGCCGTCATACGACTGAATTCCGGCGAAGATCGTTCCTCGCGACCTCCCCCTCCTTTTGCTTCCTGTGCGCTCCAGAACTCCTTTGTAAGTGTGGTTTCGATAAATGCCTTGATTTCCGCTCTGAAATTTTCCTGGTCTTCAGTGAATTTGAAATCCATTTCGCGACTCCTCCCACTGTCGTCAACGCATTAAATTTGGGCACCGGCACAACTTTTGAGTGCCTCAGCTTATCCCAATCGCTTCAATATGTTCGACTCCTAAACCACAACACCCTCCTAGTATTTGCACACCCATATTTCGCCACTCGGCGACATGATCTGCAAAATATTCTGGGGTTGCAATATCCACGAATTGCCAGCTTGGTCGTTCAAAATAACCAGAGTTAGGATATGCCCCTATGGCTCCATCCCATTGTTTCTTAAGGGCCTGGATTCCCAACGTAGTGTCACTTATTGGACTGTGCATGATATGAATTGATTGCACATCATATGAGGTGACCGCGTCCAGTGTTTCACTAAACATGCGGTCAGTATCATCAAACATCACCAGTTCTTCCAATGAATTAGTACTTCTGCAGCTCAGGCCAACCCAAACAGGAACACCGGTCCGCATCGCTTCTTCGATTGCTGGGATAGCTACCTCAGGTTCCTGCATCATTTCAAGGATGAGTAGATCCGCTCCGGCTTCAACCAATAGTTCACTTTGCTCGCGATAGGTGGCTTTAAGAACTTGTGGCTGCAGCCACTTAGAATCTAGGCCGCGCTTATCTGCTCGTGCATCCGATATGGAACCAGCAACCGCTACTTGGACCGAGGCGTCGGATAATGAACCAGCTATGGCCACATGTTCGGCCTGTGATTCCTTGACCGCCATTTTTGCTATTTCCACTGCTTTTGTGTTCATTTCGGCTACCTGATCGCCGTAGCCAGCTGGTTCCAGCATCTGCCGCGACGAGGCGAATGTGTTTGTGATAATCACCTCTGCGCCTGCAGCAATGTAGTCTTTATGAATTTCCTTCAACACGTGGCTGTGCGTGGTAACCGATGGACCGCACCAGGCGCGTTCGTCCATTGGTACGCCGCGCCTCTCAAGCTCAGAGCCGTTAGCACCATCAATAATGATCTCGCCTCCTGCGGCAAGTCTCTCGGCAATCCACGCTGTACCCATAGCTATGAGCAGCCCTTCACTGTTGTTTGAAGAATATCTAGGGCTGCTTCACCAACCGAATATATGGCAGTGGAGTTTCCCAGCCGTCAGTATACTTCTTCGCAGCATCCTCGTCTGACACTGCCGGTAAGATAATCACATCTTCTCCCTGATTCCAGTTGGCAGGAGTTGCCACTTGCTCAGATGCTGTCAGCTGGAGCGAGTCCACTAGACGCAAAATCTCGTCGAAGTTACGTCCTGTGCTCATTGGGTAAGTAAGCGTTGCTTTTATTTTCTTGTCCGGACCGATTACGAAAATAGATCGTGCGGTTGCGTTATCGGCTGGAGTTCGTCCCTCGGCGGTATCTCCATCATCAGCAGGGAGCATATCGAACTGTTTCACGATATTTAAGGTTGGATCGCCGATTAGTGGATAGTTTACAGCTGTCCCTTGAAAGGATTCGATATCTTTTGACCAACTCGCGTGATCACTCACCCCATCAACACTGATGCCAATCAGTTTGCAGTTTCGGCTGTCGAAATCGGGTTTCAGACTAGCAACAGTTCCAAGTTCAGTGGTGCAAACAGGTGTGAAATCCTTCGGGTGTGAGAAAAGCACAACCCAGCTATTCCCGATCCAGTCATGGAAATTAATTGGTCCCTCTGTTGTGTCCGCGCTAAAGTCGGGGACCTCATCGTTTATTCGTAATGTCACGATCTTCCTCCTGATATTAAGTAAGTTGCTCAATAATATCTATAATTATAAATCATTTTGTTGGGTCCTGTTCGGCCGTAAGACGAACCTAGTGCTTATTGACCAATGACCCGATCATTCGCTCGTAGACTTTGTGTTCTCAGTGCGTAGATTATTCCGCCCAGAGCGTTGACGATTGCAGAAACGAAAAAAATCGAGGTGGTTCCGAATGCTTCGATTAGATATCCCCCACCGAGACCACCGGTAAGAATGCCTAGTGCGAATGCAAGTTCCATCAAGCCGGCGACAGTGGATAG